>CALMXF010000275.1 GCA_937870985.1 uncultured Chloroflexota bacterium | reverse complement strand
CGCTGGAGGCCGCTCGCGACGCGATGCGGGAGATCGGCTGACCGGCACGGGGCGCCTTGCCCCTGTGCCTGTCATTCCGAGTGGGTTGTCAGCGCCAGATTGCCCAACCGTTTGGGGCGTCAGCTGCCACCTTGGCTTGTCATTGCGTAGTCGACCGCAGTGAACATGTCAGGCATTGGCCAAACCGTCGTCCGGTCATCTTGAGTGGGCTGTCAACGTCACAGTGGCACACATGTTGGCGCGGCAGCCACCCCCGTGGCCTGTCATCTTCCGCCCGGAGGGCACCCGGCACGCGAAAGATCTCTCCTGCGTTGGACTGGCATCGAGCGGGTGGGAGATCTTTCACTGCGGCTCAAGATGACAGAGGGAGGGGCAGGCTGCCGAGCGGACAGTGAGGCGTTGGCAACCCACTCAATAGATCGTCAACGTCAAAGTGCTACACACGTTGGCGCGGCAGCCACCCCCGTGGCCTGTCATCTTGAGCGCGCACGCGAAAGATCTCCCCATCGTTGATGACGGCCAGCCAGAAGAAGGAGGCCGACGGCCCGACGCGCCAGGAACACCCTATGCTTCCAGCCTCCACATCTGCATGACCATCGGCAGGACCTTCGGCTCGCTCTCGCGGGCCAGCAGGTCGCGCAGGCGCGGCTCGATCACTCGGCCGTATTCTTCGAATGACCAGGTCTGCAGATCGCGAACCGGCTGACCATCTGACGCCGACCAGACCGGAAACGCGCGCTCGACCTCGATCACCTGCCCGCCGCCTGCGTTCTCCAACGTCATCCGCGCAAGCCTGGCGGCAACCGTGCCGAACAGTCCGTCGTTGCCATCCTCGATGCAGTCGTCCAGCCAGTCGAGGTAGTAGTCGACCATGCCAGCCGCAACGAGTCCCGAGCGAGCGGATGCCAAGACTCCGCGATGTGCGTCATCGAGGCGCTCCCAGCATCGATCGAGCAGCGCCATCACGCGACGATCCCCGAGCAACAGCAGGCCGGTGAGGATAGCGGCGCGAGTTGTCTGTGCGACGTCAGGGACCTCTTCCAACGCGATTCGTAGCACCTCGCGTGGGCCGGTCAGCGGGTCATCGCCCGGTATCGTAACGGCGAGATCCAGCGCAGCGGACGAGACGACGTAGCGGTCGGGGTCGATCATGATGAACGGCATCAGCGCATTCCCCGAGGAGACCTGCTCCTCGACTGCTTCAACGACATGCCCGAGAAGCTCCAGCCGTTCCTCCACTGTGGACCGCTTGACGACCACTCTATACAGCGGAATCAGGCGAAACACCTCGGCAGGATCGTTGGTGATGCCATAGCGCATCAGACCCAGGTACATCGCCTGGCGGAGCGCCTCCGGATCCGTATCGTCCCAGCGGCCGGGTTCGTCGGCCAGAGCAACCAATTCGGCAATGTACTGATCGCGCTCGCTGCTCTCCATCGGGGTGCTCTTCTCCTCAGTCGCGACGCAACCGCCGCAACTATCCGCCAGGTTCCGGAAGTCGAACGACATATCAGGCCAGCGCCAGATACTGGCAAACCAACCAGAGACGCAGGGCATCCTCGGGAGCAACCGGCGCGCCGGTGTCGTCCCAGCTCACCGCAACGTTGGCGAGCCAGGCGGCAAATGCGCCCTGATCGCCGCGAGCGTCCCACTCGAACAGCTCGGCCGTCGGCGCGTCGCCCTCGACCATCACGGCGTGGTCCCAGTGCTCCATCGCCTCAAGCGAGTCCGTCTCGACGACTACGTCGATGGTTTCGATGTGGCTGGATAGCGCATCCTCCTCGCCACGCAGTGCCATCGTGAGCTCGCGCGCCAGCCAGACCTCGCCGGCGAATA
>CALMXF010000274.1 GCA_937870985.1 uncultured Chloroflexota bacterium | reverse complement strand
GCTGCGGGCGACCTGCCGGTTCTGGCGGGCTGCACGGCAGATACGACCGACGACGCCTGCCGGCTGGTCACGATGGCCAATCGTCTCGGGGCCGCCGAAGTCATGGTCGCGCCACCGCGTCGGCCAGACTGGACTCGCGATGACCTTCGCGCACACTTCGGCCGCGTCGCGGCAGCGACCGACGGGCAGGTGATGATTCAGGACGCTCCGTTTGCGATCGGCGTCGAGCTGGGTGTCGAGTTCGTGTTGGAGCTGGCCGAGGCGTTTCCCAACGTGCGGTCATACAAGGTCGAGGCGCTGCCCTACTGGTCCAACGCGACCCGTGCGCGGAAGGTCGCCGGTGGCCGGCTCCGCATCCTTGGCGGCCATGGCGGACTCTATCTACTCGATGTTCTCGACTCGGGCGCCGACGGGCTGATCCCCGGCTGTGATCTGACGCGCGAGCTCGTTGACGCATGGGCCGCATACCAGGCCAGCGACCGGGCAGGGGCCGAACAGATCTATCTACGGATCCTGCCGTTCCTCGTCTACGAGGCGCAGTCGCTCGGACTGCTCGTTGGCAGCGCGAAGACGATCCTTGCTCGACAAGGCGTCATCGCGACGACGATAAGTCGGCTTCCAGACGCGCAGCTTACCAACGAAACCGTACAGCGCCTTCTGACAACGGCTTGCAACTGCGGCATTCTACGCGAGGACAACACGGCGGATCAGGCCTGAGCGGGTGGTCGAGGCGCAAGGTGGATCCTGATTCCGCGTCGCACCAGTCGGTTGACCATCTTTACCCGCGTCTCGAGCTCGAGCTTGCCGAACGTCGGCAGGACCTGAATGCCGTGCCATTCGCTCTTCCCGACGATCCACTCACGAAACTGCTTGTCGCTCATCTCGGCGGCAGTGAGATTCTCGGTACCTTCGGCCTCGTCGCTCGGCACGACGACGTAGAGATACTGCAGATCCTCGACAGTGAATTCCTCGATCACGTTGGCTCTTTCCCGATCTGGCGCCAGTCGGCTGGACGTATCGCGTAGGCTAGTATAGCGGCGTCGTTGTCTGATGGCTTCGACGAGCTGGAACATGCGGAGAGAGTTGCATGGTATACACCGCCCGTGATGCGGCTGCTTCATCGATTCTTGCGGCTGGGTCCCCGTTTCGTCGTCAGGTAAAGATCGTCGCGACACTCGGTCCTTCGGTCAGCGAGGTGGACAACCTGGCAGCGATCATTGACACCGGTGTCGATGTCGCGCGGGTCAATTGCGCCCACGGCACGATCGAAGGACGGACGCGACAGATCGCGATGGTGCGCGAGATCGCAGAATCTCGTCGCAGGAATATCCCGATCCTCCTTGACCTTCCCGGGCTGAAAATCCGCACTGGCCCGCTGGAGGGTTCTGAACCAGCCATGCTGGCGCGTGGCACGAAAGTGCGCGTCTACTCCACGCCGGTGATCAGCACGCGAGAGCAACTCGGGGTCACCTACCCGGATCTGTTGAGTGTTGTGCAGCCGGAATCACGAATCCTCCTGGCCGACGGGTTAATCGAACTCGTGGTCGAGAGCATCGAAAATGACCATGTCGTCTGTGGCGTTGGCCGAGGAGGACCGCTGGCCGGCCGCCAGGGTGTGACACTGCCAAACGTCCGGCTACAGAACGCCAGCCTCACCGAGCAGGACAAGATCGACATCCGTTTCGCTGCCAGACAGCGCGTGGAATATCTTGGCCTGTCGTTCATCAGCAGCGCCGACGACATCATCGTCGCCCGCGAATATGCGCGAACACTCGGCATTACTCCCGGAATCGTCGCCAAGATCGAGCGGCCTGCGGCCATCGATGATATGGATGCGATCGTCCGAACTGCCGACGCGGTGATGGTCGCGCGCGGCGATATGGGCGTTCAGCTGCCGCTTGAGCGTGTGCCGATCGTCCAGAAGGAGATCATTGCCGCGTGTAACCGAGCGGGGACGCCGGTGATCACCGCGACCCAGATGCTCGAATCGATGATCATGCAGCCGGTTCCAACTCGGGCGGAGACGAGCGATGTCGCAAACGCTGTCCTCGACGGCACTGACGCCGTCATGTTGAGCGCCGAGACGGCAACTGGCCGGCATCCGGTTGCCGCGGTTGAGATGATGAGCCGGATTATCCACGAGGTCGAGCGACATGGGCCGATTCGTTCCCCGGCTGTCAGCCGAACGCTCCCGGCTACCGACCCGGAACAGATTATTACCGATGCGCTTGGGCGCGCCGCTCGCGAGATGACCGACGCTGCGCCGATCGACTGTATTGTCGTGTTTACGTTGTCCGGCGCAAGCGCTCGCCTGGTGGCGAAGTTCCGGCCCGGCGTGCCGGTGATCGCGATGACAACCGATCCGTACGTCGCTCGCAAGCTGTCGCTTGTCTGGGGAATTCGCGCGCTCGTCTTCTCGATGACCGACGATATCGACGAGCTGTTCGCGACCGCTTCCCGGCAGACCATTGAAGCCGGATATGCGAACGTCGGCGATGAAGCCCTGTTTGTTGGCAGCATCCCGATCTATCGTGTGAGCGGCAGAACGAACCTGCTCCACGTTCGCACGCTTACTGACTGACGCCACGGACCAATACCTGCCATACTCTCATTGGGAGTATCATCACTCCTACCCTGTGTCCGTTCGCGCAACCAAAGGCGGTGTCGTCGTGGAACTTGTGGAGATCCGCGACCTGGATGGCCCGAACATGTTTCTCCTTTGTCCGGCGATCAAGCTCGAGTTGGTGCTGGATGCCGATGAGCCAGTTCCAGAGGATTCGTCACGCCGGCTGTCGGAGGTGCTCGGCATGACGTTGCCGGAAACGATCATCGATGCTCTGCCAGCGGTCGTCAGCGCGCTGCACGAGCGCGCGGGCCTCACGCCACCAGAAGCCGGCTGGCGAGCCCTGGACACTCCCGACCACCTTGCGCTGTTCTATCCGTGGGAATGGCGTGGCGTGGCTCGTCGGATAGCGGAGCTGGCGGTGGCCGCAATCGATGGCGAGTTGAACTCAGACGATGTCGATGCGTTGCCTGACATTCTGGCCAACGACCAACGATGCGACGACCGGCCCGAGTATGTTCGCGACGAGGACCGCCGGATTCCAGCGGTCGGGGTCACTGGCACAAACGGCAAGACGACGACGACTCGCCTCCTGTCGCACATCGTTCGCGCGAGGGGCCAGCACGTCGGTTGGTGCAGTACGTCCGGCGTCTATATCGATGGCGAGCTCGTTCTTGATGGCGACTACACCGGGCCTGCCGGCGCTCGCCGCGTGCTTGCGGACCCGCTCGTCGAAGTTGCGGTGCTCGAGACGGCCCGTGGCGGAATCTTGCTGCGTGGGCTGGGGTACGAATCGAACGACGTTAGCGTGATGTTGAACGTGTCGGCCGACCATCTCGATATGCACGGTATTGCGACGATTGGGACTCTGGCGGAAGTCAAGAGCGTCGTGATTCAGGTTACGCGCCCGGAGGGAACCGTCGTTCTCAATGCTGACGATCCTCTTGTGCTGGCGCAGCGCGCGCGCGTGCGAGCGTCGATTGCGTTGACCAGCCAGGATGCCAACAACCCTGCGATCCAGGCGCATGTCGCCGATGGTGGTTGGGCGGTCGTGCGCGACCTCGATGATGTAGTTCTCCTGGAAGGCGAATCCCGTACCCTGCTCTTCAATCTCAGCGATGCGCCGATGACATACGCAGGTCGGGCGCGACATATGGTCGAGAACGTCCTCGCGGCGTCCGCGGCTGCGCTAAGCCTCGGCATCTCGCACGCGGATCTCGCCCGTGGGGTGGCGACGTTCACTCCTGATGTGCGACATAACGTTGGACGTCTCAACGTGTATGGCCTCGATGGCCGCCTTGTGGTCGTGGACTACGCCCATAATGAAAGCGGCCTGCAGTCGCTCATCGAGTTCTCCCGCTCGTTGATGTCGCCTGGCCACCGACTGCGGGTGATTGTTGGCACTGCCGGGGATCGACAGGATTCCGTCTTCGTGGCGCTCGGACATGTTGCGGCCGCTGGCGCAGACATGGTCTACCTGAAGGAGACGCCGAAGTATCTGCGTGGACGCCCCGCAGGCGAGGGTGTCGCAATCATGCGCGGTGTGATCGAGGCGGCCGGCGCTGGCGGCCGGCTGTACGATGTGGCGCTCGGCGAGTACGACGCACTACTCGCAGCCCTCGATGCGAGCGAACCGGGCGACGCCATTGCGATCATGTGTGTGGACGAGCAGCTTCGCATCTTCGGGATGCTCCGCGATCGCGGCGCCCGCCCGTGGGTCGAGTCGGCGGCGTCATCGAGCTCGGGGCAGGATGCCTGATGAGCGAACCCTGGGATGCCTCGGCGTCGCCGATCAATGAGGATACGATTGGCCACCATTGCTTCGGCTGCGGGGGCCTGAATCCGATCGGACTGCGCCTGCGGTTCCGGCCGCTCGAAGGCGGCGGGGTCTGGGCCGAGTTTACGCCGGCCCGCGAGCACGAGGGTTACCTCGGGATGGTTCACGGGGGAATCTCCGCAACGATCCTCGACGAGGCGATGAACTGGGCCGTGACGAACGAGGGCGATATTGCCGTTACCGCTCGGATGGCGGTGACGTATCGACGACCGCTTGCGGTTGGACGACGGGTGCGGGTAACAGCCCGCATCGACGAGCGACGTTCTCGCGCGATCGATACGCGCGCTGAAATACGACAGGTGGACACGGAGGAGCTGCTTGCTGAGGCAGAGGGCCGATTCATGCGTGTGTCGGCGGCGCAAGCCGAGGCGTGGCGTGATTCCTACGGTATGCAATACGATGATTCTCCGTTTGCGGACGCTGCGCGACGCACAGCATCCGCGAATCGTTGACCGGACGATGCATGCTTCCGTATAGTCCATCGCACGGAGCGGGATTCGGATCAGGGGCGTAGAGTGCAGTTGGGTCAAATCGATTTCGGGCCGTTACTCGCTATAGGCGGCGCTGAGGACAAGTTCGGGAATCGGAAGATACTGCGGCGGTTCGTCGAGCTGTCAGGCGGGGATGCCGCGCGTATTGCGATTATCCCGACGGCCTCAGCAATCGACGACGCCGGCCAGCGATACAAGGGCATCTTCCTCGAGCTCGGGGCGACGACGGCGGATGTCGTCTTCGTCGGAGACCGTGAGGATGCGAACCGCGGCGAGCTGGTCGACATTGTCGCGGAAAGCACCGGCATCTTCATTACCGGTGGGAATCAGATTCGCGTTGCCGCGATCCTGGGAGGCACCGAGATCGCGCGAACGATTGTTCGGAAGCATCGTGAGGGCGCGACCATCGGCGGAACGAGCGCCGGGGCATCGGTGATGAGCGCCATCATGGTTGCTGGCGGGCCCAGCGGCTCGACGCCTCGCCCGCACAACGCGACGATGTCGCCGGGCCTGGGCCTGATCGATTCAGTCATCATCGACCAGCACTTTCGTGAGCGTGACCGCGTCGGTCGACTGGTGACAATGGTGAGCTTCAACCCGGGACTGCTCGGGCTCGGCATCGACGAAGATACTGCCGCGCTCATCTGGCCGCAGGGAACCATGGAAGTCGTCGGTCGTGGGTCTGTCCTGATCGTGGACGGCTCGCATATGAAGAGCGACGTCTTCGCCAGCCACGGAAAGCATCCGCTGACTGTGGCAAATGTCCTGGTTCACTTCGTTGCCGAAGGCTGCCGATTTGATATGGGCGAGCGTAAGGTCCTGGTCGGCTAGGATCCACGCCCGCTTGCACCGTCCATGTCTGATAGCTGCTGGTCTCTCGGGCCCGCGGCACGTTCAGGGATTGTAGGGGGTTGGCGATGGCTGTCGAAATCCTGGATTCCCACGTCTACCGTGGCCCGAACATCTGGGCTCGCGTCCCCGTGATCGTCTTGAAGCTCGATATTGGCGAGCTCGAGGATCGGCCCTCGAACCTGATCGAAGGCTTCACGGACGACCTGATCGGGTTGATGCCGACACTCTACGATCACTATTGCTCGCTGGGGCGACCAGGCGGGTTCATCGAACGCCTGCGAGAGGGAACATGGATGGGCCACGTCGTCGAGCACGTGGCGCTCGAGCTCCAGTCGCTCGCCGGCTCCGAGGGCACGCGCGGACTGACGCGCTCGACCGACGCGCGTGGCGTCTACAATGTCATCTTTCAATACCAGCAGCCGGACCTTGGCCTGGCAGCCGGCCGACTCGCAACTCGTCTGGTTAACGCGCTCGTCTATCGCAATGACGCTGAGTTCAACTATCAGTCGGAGCTGGAAACGCTCATTCGTCTTGCCGAGCGGATCGCATATGGTCCGAGCACCAAGGCATTGGTCGATGAGGCCGAGCGCCGGGGAATTCCGGTGATCCGCCTCGATCCGCGTCGCTCGCTGGTCCAGCTCGGACACGGTGTTCACCAGAAGCGTATCTGGGCCACCGTTACCTCTGCTACGAGCGATATCGCCGTGGACATCGCCAGCAACAAGCGCCTGACGAACCAGCTCTTGCGGAGCGTCGGGATTCCTGTCCCACGATCGGCGACAGTCAGTACCGCCGAGGAAGCAGTCTCGGCAGCGCGGACGGTCCGCTATCCCGTCGTGCTCAAGCCACTCGATGGCAATCACGGGCGCGGCGTGCAGATCAACCTGAAGACCGACGACGAGGTGCGGGCAAGCTTTGCGGGAGCGTACGAAGCGAGCCGAAGCGGGACGGTGATCGTCGAGTCCTACATCGTTGGGCGTGACTATCGGATCCTGGTCGTCGGCGGCAAGATGATCGCCTGCGCCGAACGGGTTCCCGCGCACGTGATCGGCGATGGCTCGCGCACCGTTCGTGAGCTAATCGATGTGACCAATGCCGACCCACGACGTGGCATCGGACACGAGAAGGTTCTGACACGAATAAGCGTTGACGAATCAGTCATCACCCTGCTTGAAAAGGACGGGCTGACGTTGGATTCCGTGCCAGAAAAAGGCACGTTCGTCCAGCTTCGGCTCACGGGGAACATGTCGACCGGTGGCATCTCGATCGACCGGACTGATGATATTCATCCGGATAATGTGGAGATCGCCGAACAGGCGGCGCAGGTCATCGGCCTCGATGTCGCTGGCATCGACATGATCACGCTCGATATCAACAAGCCGGTCAAGGATCAGGGCGGGGCGATCTGCGAGGTCAATGCCGGCCCCGGATTCCGAATGCATACGCACCCGACCGAAGGCGTTCAGCGCGATGTCGCCAGACCGGTCCTGGAGCTGCTCTTCCCGCGCGGCGCGTCGTCGCGCGTGCCGATTGTGGCGGTGACCGGGACGAATGGAAAGACCACGACGAGCCGCATGATCGCGCACATTCTGCAGATGGCCGGCCGTCGCGTCGGGATGACGACGACCGACGGCATCTACATCGACGGCACCCAGATCTTGCGTGGCGACATGAGTGGCCCGCAGAGCGCGCAGATGGTGCTACAGAACCCGACCATCGATCACGCGGTCCTGGAGACCGCTCGTGGCGGGATCCTGAGATCCGGCCTCGGTTTCGACCGTTGCGATGTCGCAGTCGTTACGAACGTTGCCGGCGATCACCTTGGTCTCGGCGGAATCAACACCATCCGCGATCTCGCGCGAGTCAAGGCGGTCGTTCCCGGCGCCACGTTCCGCGACGGATTCGTCGTGCTCAACGCCGACGACAAGTGGTGCATCGAGATGGAGTCCAGATCACGCGGCGAGGTGATCTACGTGACGATGGACGAAAACAACGAGAAGGTGCGAGAGCATCTGCGGGCCCGCGGCAAGGCGGTAGTGCTGCGCCAGACTGCTAACGGCGAGGTGATCTATCTCATCGAGGGTAAGCGGGAGACGGCGGTGCTCGATGTTCGTTACATTCCGGCTACGTTCGAGGGCCGGGCGCGCGTGAATATCAAGAACGCCCTGTCGGCGACCGGCGCGGCCTTTGGGTCGAACCTGCCGCTGGAAGCGATTCGGACCGGGTTACGGTCGTTCTCGACCTCGTTCTACCAGGCTCCGGGTCGGCTCAACCTGATGGAGGTCGGCGGATTCCGGGTGATCGTCGACTACTGTCACAATCCCCATGGCATGGAGGAGCTCGCCGAGTTCATCCGGCGGATGATGCCGTCACGGACGATCGGCATGATCGCGGTTCCCGGGGACCGCCGCGACGAGGACGTGATTCGGTTCACCGAGGTGGCGGCGCCAGTGTTCGACGAGTTCATCATCCGCGAGGATTCAAATCCGCGTGGCCGGCAGCGCGGCGAGGTTCCAGAGCTGATCAAGGCTACGCTCGTCAAGAACGGGGTCAATGAAGATCGAGTGACCGTGATTCTGAACGAGCTCGACGCCGCGGCAGCAGCGATGGATCACGCTCGGCCGGACGATCTCGTCGTGTTGCTGGCCGACAAGCCCGCCGAAGTCTGGGAGCTGGCGGTGTCACGCGCATCTGGTTCCCAACCTGCCGGCGGACGCGCCTGATCAACCATAGTGTGAGATGAGAATGGCCCCGCGGGACAAACCCGCGGGGCCATTTTGTTGCGATCTGACGGTCGGGCTATCCCTCGAAGTACCAGTTGGCGATGTCGTGGACATCTGGCGTCCACGGCGAAGTCTCGAAGCCCTTCAGCTTCTTGCTGTTCGCCGTCACGTCGGAACGGTGGACGAGCGGAACGACGACGATCTCGTTGACGACGAGGTCGTTCATGCCCCAGAAGAGCTTGACCTGCTTGGCCTCATCCAACTCGGTTAGCGCCTGGGTGTACAGCTTGTTGTAGTCCTCGTTGACCCAGCGATGGATATTCCCGCCGGCCCACTGGTTGGACTTCTGCGCAATATCAACAGCCGGGTTCACCGATTTCCAGTTCGTCATGTAGTCGATCGGATACGGGCTCGACGGACCGCTGGTGTACATCTCGATATCGGCGTACAAGTGGGCAGCCGTGTCAGGGTTGCCGGCGTCCGACGAGAAGTAGACACCCGCATCGATCGACTTCAGCTCGGTCGGCACGCCAATGCTCTCCCAGCCCTGCTTGATGATCTCCTGCGTCTTCTGGCGCAGTGGGTTGATCGTGGTCTGGTAGAGGATCTTGATCTCGACATCGCCCTTGGCGCGCGGGCTGCCGGTCCAGCCGGCCGCGTCGAGCGTCTGCTTGGCCTTGTCGAGATTGAACTCGAACGAGGTGTTCTGGGAGGCGAACTTCTCCGGCGCGACGAGGATGTTCGGTGTCGCCTTGCCGGCCGGCCCGTAGAGCTGGTCGGCGACGGTCTGACGATCGGCAGCAAGTGAAAGCGCCTGACGGACCGACTTGTCGGTCAGGAAGGGATGCTGCGTGCTGGGCTCGGAGCGCGCGCCATCGACTTCCTTGTTGGGGTCGGCGAAGTTGACGATGAGCCGCTCGACGTTGACGCTCGGGGTGTTAAGCAGATCGCCGACAGTGCTGCTCTCGGCCATCGGGACGAGGACGGATTTCTCGACCTGGAGATTCCAGCCCCAGTCGGTCTCGCCAGATTGCAGCGCGGCGCGGGCTGCGGCGGTGGCGTCGCCGCCGCCCTTGAACTCGACCTTGGAGAAGTAGGGCTTGTCGGCCTCGCGGTACTTGTCGTTGATCTCGCACATCATGACGTCGCCGGACTTGAACTCGGTCACTTTGTACGGACCCGTGCCTATCGGGTTCAGATTGAACTTGGCATCGCGCCCCTTCGCTCCGGTGAAGTCCTTCAGGACGTGCTGGGGCAGGATCTGCCCGCCGAAGCCGGTCGCGAACGGTGAGTACCACCCTGGCGCGGCGTTCTTGAAGTGGATCGTCACCGTATGGTCGTCGACCACCTCAACGTCCTTGATCGGGAGATAGGTTGCGATCGTCGTCGTGGCGGCAGTCTCGTCGGTGGTGAACTGCCAGGTGAACTTGACGTCGTTGGCAGTGA
>CALMXF010000273.1 GCA_937870985.1 uncultured Chloroflexota bacterium | reverse complement strand
GCGGCAGCGGCGGCAGTCTCCATCGCCTGCATTGTCTGAGTTGCCTCGGCAGCCTTGGCTTCACTGGTGCCGGTCGCCCAGGCCGCGGCGGTCGCGTCAACCGGCGGAGTCGGGGTCGGCGAGCTCAACGGCCCGGGCGCGAACTGCGCGGCGGTGAACTCGTCCATCTCGGCCTGTGTGATCTGAATCCCGAACTCGCCCATGTGCTGGAGAACGATCACGTTATCGACCATCGCCGAGATCGTGTCCTCAGCCAGGGCAGCGCCGCGCACGTCCTTCAGCTCGTCGGTGATGGTTTGTGCCTGCTGCTCGAGCTGAGGGCGTTGATCCGGCTGGGTCATCTGATATTGCTGATTCAGCTGCGCGAGGTTCTGGCGCAACTGCAGCCCACGGACCATCCAGTAATCGCGTCGTTCGATCTTCGTGCCATTGACCGTTGCAACGGCGCTGCGCGGGTAGAAGTAATACTGATATGAAGCGCCAACCACGAGCGCGATGATAACCACCGCCCCGGCGATGCCCGTGGCGATATACAGCAGACGTTTCTGGCGGTCCTCGCGTTCACGGCGGGTGACCCGCCGCTGCGGCTGCGCCCCGGAGCGAGAGAAAACGTTCCGGGCGCGTTCACGAATTCCATCTAGCATGCGGCGAATCTCGCTTCGCTGAAGCCGGACGCAGGCAAGGTCACGTGGCAGGAACCCGGCAACCACCGGGTTCCTGCGGAACACTCGCGCCAGCTGAAGCTGGCGACACAAGCGCCCACGCGCCTAATCGTTGCTCTCGGTCTGCGGTCGCGACCCTGCGTCGCGGAAGTCCTCACGCGGCCCACGATCGCTGAAGCTGCGCGGCCCGCGGTCACCAAAGTCTCGAGGCCCACGGTCGCCGAAGTCACGCGGCCCGCGGTCACCAAATTCGCGTGGCCCGCGGTCGCCGAAGTCTCGAGGACCACGGTCTCGGCCACGGCCACCGCGCTCGCCCCGACCGCCGCGATCTCGACCCTCGCGCGAGCCCTCGGTGAAGGAGAGCAGCGACAGATGCCGGGCGCGCTTGATCGCGACTGCCAACGAGCGTTGGTGCTTGGCGCAGGTTCCGCTCTTGCGGCGCGGCTCGATCATGCCTCGATCAGAGACGTAGCGCCGCAGGCGCGGGACGTCCTTGTAATCGACGTGATTGATGCCATCGACGCAGAATCCGCAGACCTTGCGGCGAGAAAAGGAGCGGCCCGGGCCGCTGCTCACGAAGCGGCGCGGCCGGCCCGCACCAGACTGGTCCCCATGCGACGACTGTCGCTCATCCATCGGCTTCTTCCTCGTCTTCCCTACAGTCCCAGCGGGGCGGATGTGCTAGAACGGGACATCGTTAATATCGTCGTCGTAATCACCAAACGGGTCGTTCTGCTGACTTTGCTGGCTCGGTTGGCTCGGCGGCTGTGTCGGGCGTTCGCCGCCTCGCGGCGCGCTACCGCTCTGGCTGCGATTGTCCCGGTTGTAGCCGCCACTGTACGCGCCGGTGGCATCGCCACCCTGGTCTTCGCGCGCGGTCAGGTTCTGGAAGCTGTTCGCCACCACCTCGACACTGGTCTTTTCGACCCCGTTGCTATCGGTATATTGTCGGATCTGCAGCTGGCCTTCGACCAGGACTCGGTTGCCTTTACGCAACCAGTCATTCGCGTTTTCGGCCATTGAGCGGAAGAGCGTCACGCGGAACCAGCTCGTTTCATCCTGGAACTGGCCCTCCTGGTCGCGACGGCGACGACTGACCGCCATCGAGAAATTCGTGATCGGCGTCCCGTTCTGGCTATAGCGCATCTCCGGGTCACGGCCGAGATTCCCGACCAGAACCACATGACTGAAGCCTCGCGACATGACGCTCTCCTCTTCCACTTCCTGAATGCTGCGCGGCGGGCCAGCCGAGCCAACGGCTACTGGCGCGGACGCGCGAGGGCGTCTATGCCTCGTCCGGCTTCGACACGTCTTCGCCGCCCTCGTCCGACTCAGTAACACTCTCGACGGCCTCGACACTCTCGACGGCCTCGACACTTTCGACGGCCTCGGCACTCTCGACAGCCTCGACACTCTCGACAGCCTCGGCACTCTCGACGGTCGCGTCTGGTGCAGCCGGAGCGTCAGCTACCGGCTCGGCAGTGCGGGTCGAAACCGGCTCGCCACGGCGAAATCCCTCGCCGCGCGGCCGTTCCTCGTGTTCAGTGAGAACATCGTACCGCACGATCAGGTGTCGGATCACCTGTTCGTCCAGCCGCAGGTCGCGTTCGAGCTCGTCGATCGCGTCCGATGTCGCATGGAAGCGGTAGAGGGCGTAAAACGCGTCGTTGAAGTCCCGGATCGGATATGCCAATCGACGGCGACCCCAGGGATTCTGGCTGTTGGTCGAGTCGACGGTCCCGTTCTGGGCGGTGATGTACCCCGAGATCCGATCGACGACCTGCTGGAGGCCTTCTTCGGTCACGGTCGGCGCGACGACGAGCATCATCTCGTAATCGCGAACTTGGGGATCAGCGGCGTGCTTGCGCAACGCGTGCTCCTTCCTCCCGGTAGTTGCGACGCTCAGGGCTCGGGCGGTGGTTGCGCGACCCACCCGGCCGGCGGCGCAGAAAGGCGACTATCCATCTGTCTCCATCACGGCCCACGCCGCGACAACCGCGAAGTCTACCAGATCATCCACTGTCTCGCGGGGCAATCTGACGTAGCGAGCGCAATGACTGCAGACGAGCCGCTATCGGACAGGCGCGCGCACATCGACAATCGCGCCACCTGCAATCGCCAACCTGCTCGCTCGTCCCGCGAATCGATGTGAGGCGGCCGCGGCCTCCATTGCGATAGCCACAGCTGCGGCAACAGCGGTGTCAGCGAAGGCAAGGATCGTCGGGCCGGCCCCCGACAGGCTGGCGCCGAGGGCGCCGGCCGCTAGCGCTGCGTCAATGACCGGCTCGAGATGGGGGAAGATCGCGGCGCGGTAGGGTTGGTGCAATCGGTCCTTCATCGCCTCGCGCAGCAGATCGCCGCGGCCATCACGAAGCGCCAGCGCCAGCATGGCGGCACGGACGGCATTGGCCGCCGCGTCCGGGATCGAGACGGCTGGAGGAAGGATGCCGCGCGCTTCATGCGTGAACGCCGGGGCGTCCGGGACAAGAGCAACGACCTCCCAGGGCAATGCGGGGGCGACGACCTCTGCAACCCAGCCGCGTTCGGCGCGGATCGAGACGGTTGCCCCGCCCAGCTCCGACGCCGAGATATTGTCGGCATGGCCCTCCATCTCGCCGCCGATGTCAACGACGAGCGCCGGGGAAAGCGGCACATCGAGGACGAAGCCGGCCGCGTGAATACCGGCGACGATTGCCGAGGCAGATGAGCCCAGTCCGCGCGCGACTGGAATATCGCTCAAGACCGCGATCTCACAGGATGGGAGCGACATCCCGAGCCGATCCGCCGTCACCTGCATCGCCTCGACGACGAGGTTGCCGCCGCCCAGCAGATCGTCGCAGGCAACGACACGAACGTCGCCCGGGCCGTTGAGACGGGTTACATCCACCTGCATCCAGAGATCGAGCGCTAGACCCAGCGAGTCAAAGCCGGGGCCGAGGTTGGCGCTGGACGCGGGGACGCGGATGTTACAGGAGGTCGGCAATAGCACGGTCCAGCGCCTCCAGTGTCGGATCGATGACCGTCGGATACGCGCCACCACGGGTGATGTAGTAGTCGGCGCTCGCTTCGGTGTCCTTCAGCAGATGGCCTGTCAGATAGGTCAGGACTCGCTCACCCGGCTGGATAACGCCCTCGGTCACGAGGCGACGAATACCGGCCAGGCCGGCCGCCGAGGCCGGCTCGCAGCCAATGCCGACACGATCGACCATGGCCTTGGCCGCCATAATCGCGTCATCGTCAACGGCAGTCACCGTTCCCTCGGTGTCGAGGATGGCACGCCGCGCCTTGGTGTAGTTGACTGGGTCGCCGATCCGAATCGCGCTCGCGATCGTTTCGGCGGCCACTGGCTCGTAGGCCTCGAAGCCGGTCTGCCAGGCGCGATAGAACGGCGCGGCGCCGGCCGCCTGAGAGACGGCGATACGCGGCATCTCGTCGATGAGGCCGGCCGCGACTGCCTCGCGCAACGCCTTGCCAAGCGCGCTGGTGTTGCCGAGATTGCCGCCAGGGATGACGATCCAGTCGGGAACCTGCCAGCGAAGCTGCTGGAGCGACTCCAGCACGATCGACTTCTGGCCCTCCAGCCGAAATGGATTCAGTGAGTTCAGCAAGTAGATACCGTACCTGCTCGTCGCCTCACGAACCATCCGCATGGCCGCATCGAAATCTCCGCGCACCTGGATGATCGTCGTGCCGTAGGCGATGGTCTGGCCGAGCTTTGCGGCCGAGATCTTGCCCTCGGGGATGAAGACGACCGAGGGAATGCCGGCCGTCGCGGCGTATGCAGCAACCGATGCACTGGTATTGCCGGTCGAGGCGCAAGCAACCATCGTCGCGCCGGTCCAGCGGGCATGGCTGACGCCGACTGTCATACCGCGATCTTTGAACGAGCCGGTCGGGTTCTCACCTTCGTGCTTGAACCAGACCTCGGTCCCGGCAAAATCGCTCAGGCGCTGGTCGTGATACAGATTGGTGTTACCCTCGGGCTTGGAGACAATCGCGTCGTCCGGGAAGGCGGGCATCAGCTCGCGATAGCGCCAGACGCCGGATCGCAGTGGGTGATCGAGCATCCCAAGTCGCGCATCGAACATCTCACGAGAGACGGGCGGGATCTCCAGCTCGACTTCGAGCAGCCCGCCACAGTCACAGCCCGTCCGCGTATCTTCCGGCGGGTACTCCCGCCCACATTCGATACATCGCAGCTTCACGCTACCCCCCACACCTGCACGTTACCCGATCGCGGCCCCGACCGGCAATCATGCTCCGGCAAGGCGGTCTCGCGCCAGCGTCAGAGCGATTTGCGCGGGTCGAGCGCGTCGCGGAGCCCGTCGCCAACGTAGTTGATGGAGAGCACGGCCAGAAAGATCATCATCGCCGGGAAGATGACCATGTGCGGCGCGATCTCCATGAAGTTGATCGAGTCGTTGAGCAAACGACCCCAGGTTGGCACATCGGGTGGAAAGCCGAGGCCGAGGAACGAGAGTGTCGACTCGGTGATGATCGACGAGCCGACAGCCAGCGTCGCAGCGACGATCACTGGACCCATAGCATTCGGCAGGATGTGCTTGAAGATCACGGTCGTCTGGTTCGCGCCGATGCAGTGAGCCGCCTCGATGAACTCCTTCTGCTTCAGTGAGAGGAACGAGGCGCGCACCAGGCGAGCAACCGACATCCAGCTGGTGATCCCGATGAGCGAGACGATCAGCATGAACGGACCGACGGTCGTGCCAAAGCGTTGGGCGAGCGGATCGCGGAAGAGATAGATCGTCAGCAATAGCAACGGCAGATCGGGGAGCGAGATGAACATATCGGTCAGCCGCATCAACGCGGAATCGGCGAAGCCGCCGAAGTAGCCGGCCAGCGCGCCGACCATCGTGCCCATCATGACCGACAACAGCATCGCGACAACCCCGACCGACAGCGACACCCGCCCGCCCCAGAGGACGCGCGCCATCACATCGCGACCGAGGTCATCCGTGCCCATCGGGTGGGTGGACGAGACACCAAGTGTCGAGTACTCGAAGTTGATCCAGGTGCTACCGTGCCAGATCATCGGGCCGAAGATCGAAGCAAGCGTCAGGAACAGCAACGTAAACGCGCCGGCCATCGCCAGTCGGTGGCGACGGAACTGACGCGCTGCGTCCGACCAGAGCGAACGCGCCTGCTTCGCGCGCAATGCACCGAGATCGGAGAGGCGCTCGGCGGAATCGGCGGGGGGCGTCGACGGATGAAGTGAGTCGCGAACCATGAATCGATATCCCTCGTCCGTTCGGCCGGCCCGCAGACCTGCGCGGGCGGCGTTGCTGGTTCCCTGAAAACAAGTAACGAGCCGGACTGCCTGGTGGCAGTCCGGCATCGTGTCACACGCCTGGCGGTGGTTAGCCGGTGGTCTTGCGCGGGTCGAGTGCGTCGCGCAAGCCATCACCAACGTAGTTGATCGAGAGAACCGCGAGGAAGATCGACATCGCCGGGAAGATGACCATGTGCGGCGCGATCTCCATGAAGTTCACCGACGTGTTCAGCAACTGTCCCCAGGTCGGCACGTCCGGCGGAAAGCCGAGGCCCAGGAAGGACAGCGTCGATTCGCTGATGATTGCCGAGCCAACAGCCAGCGTCGCTGCGACAATCACCGGCCCCATTGAGTTCGGCAGGATGTGCTTGAAGATGATTGACGAACGATTGGCGCCGATGCAGTGGGCCGCCTCGATGAACTCTTTCTCCTTCAGCGAGAGGAAGGAGGCGCGGACGAGGCGGGCAACCGGCATCCAGTTCGTGATACCGATCAGGAAGACCAGCAGCAGGAACGGGCCAAGCGTCTGCCCGAACTTGTGGATCAGCGAGTCGCGGAAGAGATACATCGCAAGCAGCAGCAAGGGCAGCGTCGGCAGCGAGATGAACATATCGGTGAACCGCATCAGCGCGGAATCGGTGAAGCCACCGAAGAAGCCCGACATCGCGCCGATAAAGGTGCCGAAGAGGATCGCCACCAACATCGCCGTCACACCGACGGCGAGCGAGATGCGCCCGCCCCAGAGAACCCGGGCAAACAGGTCTCTGCCGAGGTCGTCGGTTCCCATCGGGTGAGCGAGCGACGGACCGATTGTCGCTTTCGAGAAGTCGATCGTCTTCATGTTCTGAGGCCAGACGACTGGCCCGATGAGCGTTATGACGATCAGGAATATCAGAACGAAGACACCGGCAACCGCCAGCTTGTGCTTGCGAAACTGTCGGGCCGCGTCGGACCAGAGCGAGCGCGGCTTGCGAGAGCCGAGCCGTCCCGCGTCCAATATCGCAGCCGCGGGGCTACCCTGAATTTGAGCGTCAGGGGCTTCAGCCATCAGATCGTCCTCTCTCCTCGTGTGCTCGTCTGTCGCGCCTACGAGTACTTGATCCGTGGGTCAAGGACGCCATAGATGACATCCGCCACCAGATTAAAGAACACCACCAGAATCGAGAACATGAACGTAATCGCCATGACTACCGGCGTGTCGTTGTTCTGGATCGCCGTAATCAGCAGCGCGCCCATGCCCGGAACCTTGAAGATCTGCTCGGTAACAACTGCGCCGGTGATGACGCCCGGCAGCGAGAGCGCGATGATCGTGATCACCGGGATCAGCGCATTGCGCAGCGCATGCTTGCCGATGACGTTGCGCTCCGTCAGCCCCTTGGCGCGGGCGGTGCGAACATAGTCCTGGTGGATATTCTCCAGCATCGACGCGCGCACGAAGCGGAGCAAGATCGCCGCCTGGAACAGGGCAAGCACAGTGACAGGCATGATCGCCTGCCTGATCCGTTCCCAGACCCCGGCTAACCCTTGCGTGTCGAGCGTCGATCTATAGATCGATGGTAACCAGCCTAACTTGATCGTAAAGAGCAGGATAAAGAAGAGGCCGGTTGCGAACGTCGGTAACGAGAAGCCGATGAAGGCAAGCGTCGTCGCGACGTTGTCAAAGACGGAGTACTGTTTGACCGCCGATAGCACTCCGATTGGTATGGCTATGAGAATCGAGAGCAGGAATGCCGAGCCACTGATGTACAGCGTCGTCGGTAGCCGCTGCTTGATCAGGTCGATGACAGGGCCGCGTGTGCGGAACGAGTAGCCGAAATCAAACCGGAAGAGAGAGCTGGCCCACTTCGCATAGCGGACCGGGATCGGATCTTCGAGCCCCATGCTCTCGCGGATTCGTTGGCGCACCTCAGGTGGCACCGACGGGTTGAGCGCCAGATCTGACAGTGGGTCGCCGGGCGCGAGCGCAAGGATCGCGAAGATGACCATGCTGATCGCGATCAGCGTCGGAACCGCCGTGATGACACGACGAATAATATAACGACCCATAGCTCCCCAACCCTACTTCCCGACCGCGCCGCCCGATATGACGATATGTCCGTCATCGCGACGGTTTCGCGGAACCTCTGTTGTTCGGTCGAAACGCCGTGCCACTGAGAGTGTGGCCAATCCTAGCACGCGGACGACCGATTCGATAGCCCTCTGCGCGGAATTGCCGACCGAGATCGCCGGACCTGTCGAGGCTGTTGCTGAAGACAGGCTGGCCGGGGTGACCTTCGACACCCCGGCCAGGGAAACCCGACGACCCGGTCAGGACTGGCGCTTCCAGTTCTTGAGATCATAGAGGTCGCTGGACCACATCGTCCCCTTGTATCCGGCCAGGGTCTTCGACGCGCAAGCGACGCCGGCCCGGTGGACGATTGGCACCTCGACGAAGTCGTTGACCGACATGTCGTTCATCGCCACGAAGAGATCGACCTGCTTGGCCGGATCCATCTCGACGCGCGCCTGGTCGTGGAGCTTGTCGAACTCCGGGTTGTTGTAGCGCGTGATGTTGGTGCCCGCCCAACTGTTGGCCTTTGCCGCGATCTCGTCGGATCGGAACCGCTCAGCCCAACTGATCGGGTACGGGCTGGACGGACCGTTGGTGTACATCTCGAGATCGGCGTAGAAGTGCGGGTAGGTGTCCGGATTGCCGGCGTCGGACGCGAAGTAGACCGCGGAATCGACGCTCTTCAGCTCGACGACGAAGCCGACCTGCTCGAGCGACTGCTTGACGATCTCCTGCGTCTTCTGGCGCACCGAGTTGATCGAGGTCTGGTAGAGCAGCTTATAGCCGGCAGCCTCCGGCACATTCGCCAGCAACTGCTTGGCCTTGTCAATGTTGTACTCCCAGGTCGTGTTGGGAGAGACGAGACGGCCTGGCGCGTTGAGGTTGTTCGAGGACGCCTTGCCCAGCTCGGCGCTCGAGCCCTCGCCATAGAGCTGCTTGGCGATCACGTCGCGCTGAATCGAGAGCGCGATCGCGTTACGCGCATCCTTGCTCTTGAAGATCGGGTGTTGAGTGCTCGGCTCGGATCGCGCGCCATCGACCTCTGTGTTCGGGTCGGCGAAGTTGATCATGATCCGCTCGGCGCTGGAGCCAGGGTTGGAGACAATAATGCCAACACCGCCCTGCGCCATCTGGTTCAGGATGGATGGCTCCGCCTGGACATTCCAGGCCCAGTCCCCTTCGTTCGACTGTAGAACGGCTCGGGCCGCGCCTTGCGCGTCGCCGCCACCCTTGAGCTCGACGCTATCGAAGAACGGCTTGCCTGCGTCCCAGTAGTCTTCGAAGATGTCGTACATTGCGACATCGCCCGGTCGGAACTCGCGGATCTTGAACGGGCCAGTGCCGATCGGCTTGAGATTCGCCGCGGCGTCGCGTGATTTCTCGCCAACGTAGTCACCGAAGACATGCTTCGGCAGGATCATGCCGTTCGGGCCGGTGAAGACATCGAACCAGGCCGGATTCTGCTGCTTGAAGATAATCTTGACAGTCGTCTCGTCGACGGATTCGACTTTGTCGACGTTGGCAAAGTTGCCGATCGTGACAGCAGCGGTTGCCTTGTCCGAGGCGTACTGCCAGGTGAAGACGACGTCATCGGCGGTGAATGGCGTACCGTCGTGCCATTTGACGCCTTTGCGCAACTTCCAGGTCACGGAAAGGCCGTCTTTCGAGACGCCGCCATTTTCAAGCGTGGGCATTTCGACGGCCAGTGAGGGCAGGCCATTGCCATCGGAGTCAAAGTCGGCCAGCGGCTCGTAGACGACGCGCGAGGCGTCGAAGTCTTTGGTGCCAGTCGAGAGGTGGGGATTCATGATCGTCGGCGCTTGCCACCAGAGCAGTCGAAGTTGGCCGCCGCCGCCGGCTGGACCAACCGCTTGCTGGGTCTCGGTCGGCTTGGCTTCGGCTGCCGTCGG
>CALMXF010000272.1 GCA_937870985.1 uncultured Chloroflexota bacterium | reverse complement strand
CCGCCGTGCCAGGCACGCCGCTCGGCGGCAGCGCGGGTGAATGGCCGGCCACAGGACGCGCACTGCGCAACGCCGATCTCGTTGCGGTAACCACATTGGGGGCAGATCATCCGAACGACCATTCACGGCCACCAGCGCGTGCCGTCACGTCGCCGCCAACCGCTGAGAGCTGGGAGTCTACTGCCCGGGTGTAGCAGGCGGATACATCCGCACAGCCGGTCGGCGTCGTGCTACCGCTCGATCGGCAGGCCGGCCCGCGCCCAGGCGACGATCCCGCCGTCGAGGTTTACCACGTCCTGGAAGCCGGAGTTCTGGAGCGTCATCGTCGCCCAGGTGCTCCGATTGCCAGTGCGGCAGACTGCCACGACACGCGTCTGCGCATCCAGCTCTCCGACACGCTGGCCGAGCTGGCCCAGCGGGATGTGGATCGAGCCGGGGATGCGTCCGCCGTGCCACTCGTCCAGCTCGCGGACATCGACGATCTGGAGGGATGTGCCCTCGTGGATCTCCCGGGCGAGCTCGGAAGCCGTCGTCTCGGCGACGAGCGGTCCGCGGTTGAGCAGCCGTCCTAGCATCGGTGTTGTTCCTCACGTGTCATCGTCGACTCGTCATTATCGTTCGGTTCGGCGTTGCGCGCGTCCGACGGACGCACAGGTATCGGCGCCATTCAGGTGGGCACCCCGGCTTTCGGCAGGATGACTGCCTGGAGCAGTATCCAGCCACCGAGGACGCCCAGGAGTATCAGGATCTCGGTCACGACGGCTCCTCAATCGACCAGTGTGCGCGACGCACCACTGGCCAGGCGGATAATGGGAGAAACCCCGGCGTGGGATAGTGACTCGTCCGCCGGGGTCTCCCGTTGTCGACGCTACTTCCGGAGATGCTCCAGCGCGCGCTCCAGCGTCTCACGCGCCTCGGCGGCGACTGCTGCGATGCTATCGCTGCCGACCAGGCCCATCGCTGCGCTCGGGTCCATCACAGAGACCTTCGAGCGGCCGTTGCCGTCGTCGTGGACGATGACGTTGCACGGCAGCAGCAGGCCGATCTCGTGCTCCGCCTGCAGCGCGCGGTGGGCGAGCTTCGGGTTGCACGCGCCGAGGATGATGTATGGCTCGAAGTCGGCGTCGATTTTCTCCTTGAGAGTCTTGCGGACGTCGATCTCGGTCAGGATGCCGAAGCCTTCCTCCTTGAGTGCCGCCTTCGTTGCCTCGATCGCCTCCTCGTAGGGCAGGTCGACGGTGATGCCGAAGCCGTAGGTCGTCTGGCTCATCTGGGTCGTGCTCATGCGAGAACCTCTTCTTCCTTCGCTATGCCGGCCGCGCTCGCGGCCGAATCGGTTGTTGTCGGCAGGCCCGCGGCCCGCCAGCCGTCCATCCCGCCGGGGACGTTGATCACATCCTGCCAGCCTTGTTGTAGCAGCACGCTGGCTGCCACGCTTGAACGGTATCCGCTGCCGCAGATGATCGCCACTGGTCCCGCTGCCGGGATATCGACATCGCCGGTGACGATCTGGCCGGCGAAGCGGTGCAGCGCGCCATCGATGTGCCCCTCCTGCCATTCGGCCAGGCTGCGGGCGTCGATGACGATCGCCTCGTGCTTGCGCAGCAGCTCCTCCAGCTGGAGGGTCGAGATCTGCGCTAGCGTCGCGATATCGCGGCCGCTCGTCTCCCAGCTCGTCATCCCACCGGCCAGGTAGCCAGCGACGCGGTCGATGCCGATGCGCGCGAGCTCGGTGCGAACTTCCGCGAACTGCTCGTCGTGTTCGAGAACCAGGACGACGTCGCGGTCGTACGGCGCGTACCAGCCGGCCCAGTTGACGAGGTCGGTCCCGAGGCCAGCGAAGAGCGCGCCGGGAATATGCGCGCCACCGAACGCCTCGGCCGGCCGGGTATCGAGCGCCAGC
>CALMXF010000271.1 GCA_937870985.1 uncultured Chloroflexota bacterium | reverse complement strand
GATCGCCGCGATGAGCTCGTAAACGATCACGTCGAAGGAATGGCCTTGTTCGGCCGGAACGCGCTCGTGGGGCATCGGCGGGGCCGGACGCTATGGAGCGGAGGACTTCGACCGGATCAACGACGAGCTGTTCGTCGCCGTCCAGCTCGAAAGCATCCAGGCAGTCGACAACGCCGAGGCCATCATGGCGACTCCGGGAATCGACGGCTGCTGGATCGGGCCGGCCGATCTGGCGCTCTCGCTGGGCATTCATCCGCGGGATGCCGCGAAGGACGATCGCCACGCGCGCGCGATTGAGCGTGTCGTCGAAGCCTGTCACAACACCGGCAAGATCCCCGGCTTCGCCGCGTTCACCCCCGAGGATGCCCTGATGCGCATGAAGCAGGGGTTTCGCTTCCTGACCGCCGGCACCGACGCCAGCTTCATGCTCGGCGGAGCGCGGGCCGGCCTGGAGATGCTCGGGCTGAAGAACAACTGACGAGAGCGCTGGTCTTCACGTCGCACTCGTTATGGTAACTTGGCGGCGTGCGAATCGGTTGAATCCGGTCCCGAGAGGTTCGTGTCATGCAGATCTACATCATCCGCCACGGTAAGGCGCTCGACCATCACGATCCGCGCGCCACGAGCGACGCGATGCGTTGGCTCGTGGACGAGGGACGCGACGAGGTGACGACGATGGCGACGCTCCTGGCGCGTCTGGGGGTGCGGCCCGACCTCGTCCTCAGCAGCCCGCTCGTCCGCGCCCGCGAGACAGCGGAGATCATTGCCGACGCGCTCGGCGTGGCGGTTGGTGTGACGCTGAGTGATCAGTTGGCCCCGGACGGGTCACCAGCCGGCGTGCTGGATGAAATCCTGAGCCACGGCCGGCCGCGTCATGTGGTGATCGCCGGCCACATGCCGGGAGTCAGCCAATTCGGCGGTTACCTGATCCATCACGATCCCGATGCCGGCTTTGGCTTCCAGACGGGCGCGGTCGCGCGCATCGAGTTGCCGGACGATGCCCTGCTGCCGGGGACGGGCCGGCTGCGCTGGATGATCCCCCCATCAGTCGCGACGCGCCTTCTCACGGAATGATCGCCAGGGGCGATCAGCAGATCGCGCAACGCGCAACGTTGAAGCTGCTGATCGCCGCGATCTTCGTTGTGTCGATCGACTCGCGCGTGATCACTCCGATTCTGCCGGCCATCGCCGACGATCTGGGAGTCACGATCGGGCGCGCCGGCCTGATCGTCACTGCCTACCTGCTGCCCTATGGCCTGTTCCAACTGTTCTACGGACCGCTCGCCGACAGGAAAGGCCACGTCCGGGTTATCTGCTTCGCGCTTTTCGGCTTCGCGATCGGCGAGGCGCTCTGCGCACTGTCGCCCGGCCTCCCCGCGCTCGTCGGCTTTCGCCTGTTGACCGGCATGGTCGCGGCGGCGATCTTTCCGCTGGTGCTCGCGTGGATCGGAGAAACAGTCGACTATACCCACCGCCAGAGCATCATCGGCTATACGGTAATGGCTGCCTCGATCGGGCAGGTACTCTCGGCTGCGGCCGGCGGATTCATGGCGGCTGTCGTCTCGTGGCGCACGATCTTCGTGCTTGACGGCATGCTGGCGCTGGTGATCGCCGTCATGATGCTTCGAGCCGGGCTTCCGCGCCACGAGCCCGTGGTTGCCGTGGATCGGTCGCGCCTCAGCCCATACCGCACAGTGCTCGACGATCCCCGACACATCCTGTTCCTCGCGCTTGTCTTCGTCGAGGGGGCGTTGACGATCGGAGCGTTCTCCTACTTCGGCGCGTTACTCCGCGCTCGGGATGGCTACTCCTACCTGGCAATCGGCTTCTTCATTGCGCTCTTCGGCCTGACATCGGTGGCTATGGGTCGATTCATCGGCCGGGCGGCGCGGGTGTTGGGCGAACGTCGGATGATTGCGGTCGGCGGCATCGGAGTCGTTCTGGCCTACCTGATGACGACACTGCAACCATCGCTCGTGGTTTTTCCATTGGCGATGCTCCTCTGTGGCGCAACGTTCACCCTGATGCACTCGACACTCCAGACCCGTGCGACAGAGCTGGCGCCGGCCGCGCGAGCGACCAGCATCTCGCTGTTCGCGTTTGCGCTCTTCCTCGGCAGCAGCGTCGGCGCGCTCGTCGCTGCCCAGGCAATCGACCGTTACGGCTACAATCCAACGATGATAGGTCTCGGAGCGGGGATGGCGCTCGTGGCCGTCGTGGCAACCGCGCGCGCAATCACCTGGTCGCAACCGGGGAGAATCCAGACCGAGCACCATCTGACGAACAACGAGGCCGCTAACCGTGGCGGCTCCTGAGGGGCCGCGACCAACGCGGAGACGGGGAAGGACAGGGAAGGCATGAGCCTCCAGAGCACTTACGACGAACAGGTCAGCGCGATGGCGACGATGCTCGCGCAGCAGGTCGGCAGCCTGGACGACGCAACCCTTGCCAAGCGGCCGGGGCCGGCACTGAACCCGATCGGGTTCATCCAGTGGCATATCCTGCGTATCTGGGACCTCGACCTGAATCTGCTGATCAAGGGCGGCGCCCCCGAGACCGATGCCTGGCACCGCGGCGGCTATGGCGATGAAATCGGATATGAGCCAATTGGAATCGGACCCGGCGGGACGGGGCTCGGCTTCGGCTATACCGATGCCGAAGTCGACGCTGTGCCATACCGCGCCGATGTGCTGTCCCGCTACCAGCAGCAGCTGGTCGACGAGACGAAGTCCTACCTCGCCGGGGCGACCAACGAGGACCTGCAACGCGCGTTCGAGCTGCGTGGCGAGCCAACGTCCGTTGCCGGCCGTCTGCAACACGTCGTCGCGCATTCGTGGAATCACATCGGTGAGATTCGTCTGACCAAGGGTCTGCTCGGCTATCCAGATCCGACAACCCCGCCTCGGAGCTAGTTCCGGCCGGGTTCTTGCGACGTGGTTGAGGACCGACGCGCCGGGCAACGTTGCCCGGCGCACGGGCGCTGTGGGAGCGCCGCTTGGAGGCAGGCTACCGTGACCTCTGCACCGACGACAGCGCGCGAGGACTGGCGTGAGGCGAATCTGGCGTCGATCGAGGAGCTTCGCGGTCGACTGACACGAGTCGCCGACGGCGGTGGGCCACGGGCACAGGAGCGCTCGCGGCAACGCGGCAAGCTGCCGGTGCGCGAGCGGATCGACCGAGTACTCGACCCCGGCTCACCATTCCTGGAGCTGTCACCATTGGCAGCAGGCGGGATGTATGACGACGAGGCGCCGGGCGCAGGGATCGTCACCGGCATCGGGCTCGTCAGTGGACGCGAGATCGTCGTCGTCGCAAATGACCCGACCGTCAAGGGCGGCGCCTACTTCCCGATCACGGTCAAGAAGCACCTCCGTGCGCAGGAGATCGCGCGAGAAAATAGGCTCCCGTGCCTCTATCTCGTGGACTCGGGAGGCGCGTTTCTGCCACTACACGCCGAGGTGTTTCCCGACCGCGAGCACTTCGGGAAGATCTTCAGCAACCAGGCTCAGCTCTCGGCGGCCGGCATTCGTCAGGTGTCGGCAGTGCTCGGCTCCTGCACGGCTGGCGGCGCATACGTGCCGGCAATGTCCGATGAGGCGATCATCGTTCGTGGCAACGGAACGATCTTCCTCGGCGGCCCACCGCTGGTGAAGGCAGCAACCGGCGAGGAGATAAGCGCCGAGGAGCTGGGCGGCGCAGATGTCCACGGTCGGATCAGCGGCGTCGTCGACTACATCGCCGATGACGAGGAGCAGGCGCTGGCGCTGGCCCGGAGGCTGATGCAGGTTCCTGCGCGAACGAGGCCCGCCCTTCCCTGGGAGGTGTTGCCAAGTCGCGAGCCGCTGGAAGACCCCGAGGACATTCTCGGGCTTGTCGCGCCCGACCCACGCACGCCCTACGACCCCCGCCCGATTCTGCGTCGTGTCCTCGATGGAAGCGCGCTGGATGAGTTCAAGCGCGACTATGCCGAATCACTGGTCTGCGGCTATGGCCGGCTGTTTGGCATCCCGGTCGGGATCGTGGCCAACAACGGTGTGCTGTTCAGCGAGTCGGCGAGGAAGGGGGCGCATTTCATCATGCTCTGCGCCCAGCAACGCATACCGCTGCTCTTCGTCCAGAACATCACAGGCTTCCTGGTCGGACGCGAGGCGGAACATGGCGGGATCGCCCGCGAGGGGGCCAAGATGGTCTCGGCGGTGGCGACGGCGCGGGTGCCCAAGCTGACCTTGATCACCGGGGCTTCTTACGGCGCCGGAAACTACGCGATGTGTGGCCGGGCGTATGACCCGCGCTACCTGTTCACCTGGCCGACCTCGCGCATCGGCGTGATGGGCGGCGAGCAGGCAGCGGGAGTGCTGACGTCGATCGGCCGCTCGCGCGACAGCGATGCGTCACCCGAGGGTGCTGATCGGCTGCGAGCCGACGTGCAGGCGCGCTACGAGGCGGAGACGACACC
>CALMXF010000270.1 GCA_937870985.1 uncultured Chloroflexota bacterium | reverse complement strand
GGGTGGAGGCGAGGGGATTCGAACCCCTGACCTCTACAGTGCGATTGTAGCGCTCTCCCAGCTGAGCTACGCCCCCACGAGCCGCGCGAGAATCGCGCGACACGGAACTATACCATGCACCCTCACCGGCAACGAAAGCTCTGGGCCGATATCCAGACCGAATTCCAGTCGCGAGATCGTCGATACGTCGACTGAATACCACGCTGCTAAAACCACTCCGGCGCCGGCCGCGGTCTTCAAAGAAAAGCCCACCTCGGGCGGGGCTTCGGGGATGATCGTGATACGAGGGGGAGCGGGTGATGGGATTCGAACCCACGACATTCTGCTTGGGAAGCAGACACTCTGCCAACTGAGTTACACCCGCGTGTCGAAACTGACGGTCATTTTACACAGAGAGCGGAGACGCCACAATCTCGAAATCCTGTCACTCATGCTCAGCGGGTTCGCTCGGCCATGAGCTGGCCGAGCAAGCGGAATCCGTCTGCTACGATAGCCAACGGGCTTCGCGCACTATGAACTGGAGAGATCGAATGAGCATGGGCAACCAGATTGACAGTATCGCGAGCACGCTAATTGGCGTCGTTTGTTCGAACTGCGGGCGGCGATACGACGCGGATACGATTCTGACTGTCTGTGACGATTGCGGCAAGGTTCTGTTGGCCGAGTACGATCTTGAACGTGCGAGCCAGCTGATGACGCCGGACGCGCTTGCAGGGCGTGACTGGAACCTCTGGCGCTACGCTGAGATCATGCCCGTCCGCGATGCCGCTCATCGGCTCACGCTTGCCGAGGGAGGCACGCCGCTCCTCAGGGTTGATCGCTGGGCGCGCGGAATCGGTTTGTCGAATGTGTTGGTCAAGGATGAGGGCCGGAATCCTACTGGCTCGTTCAAGGCGCGCGGGCTTGGCGCTGCGGTGTCGCGGGCGCGGGAGCTTGGAGTGACGGCGATCGCGCTTCCTTCGGCCGGCAACGCGGCTGCCGCCGCGAGCGCGTATGCGTCTCGGGGTGGGATGAGCGTGACCGTTTTCATGCCCCAGGATGCGCCGGAGATCTTCAAGGCGGAGTGCCGCGCGCTCGGCGCGCGCGTCTATCTCGTCGATGGCCTCATCAATGATGCCGGCAAGATCGTGCGTGAGAATGGCGCTGCGCGCGGCTGGTTCGATGTCTCGACCCTCAAGGAGCCATACCGGGCTGAGGGCAAGAAGACGATGGGTATTGAGCTTGCTGAGCAGCTCGGCTGGCAAGTGCCAGACGCGATCATCTACCCGACCGGTGGTGGCACAGGGATCGTTGGCATGTGGAAAGGTTTCGCGGAACTGGAGCGGATGGGACTCATCGGGTCTGCGCGCCCGCGAATGATCGTCGTTCAATCGGAGGGATGTGCCCCGATCGTTCGCGCTTTCGAGCGCGGGGATCGGCACGCGCCGCTCTGGGAGGGCGCCGACACGATCGCGCCAGGTATCCGGGTGCCTGTCGCCATCGGCGACTACCTGATCCTCGATGCTGTGCGGGAGAGCGGCGGGACGGCAATTGCGGTGAGCGACGCTGAGCTGGAGGCCGCGATGCGGTCCGTTTCAGCCAACGAAGGGCTGTTCGTCTCACCAGAGTCTGGCGCGGCCTTCGCGGCCGCTGCACAGCTCCGCGAGACTGGACAGCTGGCCGAATCGGATCGAGTGGTGGTGTACGCCACTGGCTCGGGGTTGCTGCACACCGACCTGATCGGCGGGGACTATCCAGTCCTCGACCCGAATGATCCGGATATCGGACTGGTCATCGATTCAGCATATGGGCAACTGTAGGCTGGCATTCGGGACAGAATGTCGTCGAACGCTGGTCGACGGAGATACGCGCGAGCGGGGCGCCGCATCGTGAGCAAGGGCTGCCGGCCGGCTTTCCGTACACGTGAAGACGATGCTGGTTCGTGCCCGGCTCGCCGAGCCCCGAGCGATAATCGCGCAGCGTGGTGCCGTGGCCGGCGATGGCGGTCGACAGCACATCGACGATTGCGGTCCGCAGTTCTGCCACCTCCGATTCACCAAGGGTGTTGGCCGGACGGAGCGGGTGCAGCCTGGCTGCGAACAGAGCCTCGTCCACATAGATATTGCCAAGGCCTGCGATCAGTTGTTGATCGAGTAGTAGTGACTTGAGACGCCGTTCCCTGCGTAAGATTATGGCGAGCGCGGCGGTTGTGAATCCTGCATCGAGCGGCTCAATCCCGAGTGTCGTGTCAAGGCTCGCACTGGTCTCGCGAGTATAGAGCGAAATCCGCCCGAACTTCCGTGTATCGTAGAAAAGCAGCTCAGCGCAGGGCGACAAACCGAATATGGCGCGAAGATACGGTTCCCGTTCGGTGGCGCGTGGCAGAATGCCGGCATCGCGATATAGAAGCTCTCCCGTCATTCGGAGATGAATCGTGATCAGATCTCCAGAATCCAGCTCCAGCACGACGAGCTTTCCGCGCCGGCGCACGCCAGCGATGGTCGTGCCGATCATGGAATGTCGAGCATCGGTTAGCGCGGGAAAAGCCAGTGTCCGAGCCCACAACAGCTCGAACGACTGGATTCGTTTCCCGGTGAGAAGCGGCTCGAGCGTCCGGCGGATTGTCTCGACCTCGGGGAGCTCGGGCATAACGGCATCCCACTTTCGTCAGTTGTCGTTCGGTTCGACGGGTCGGTAATGGAGGCGGTTGTGTTGGTTGATCCAGGTTGCATCTTCTGTCGTATCGTTTGCGGCGACATCCCCAGCGCGCAGGTATATGAGGATGAAGAGTTCGTTGCGTTTCGCGACATAGCCCCGGCCGCGCCGGTGCATATTCTGATCGTACCGCGACAGCACGTAGCATCGATCGATGATCTGGGTCCGAGTGATGCCGCGTTCGTTGGCCGGCTTGTACTGGTGGCGGCCCAGATCGCTCGTGACGAAGGCATCGCCGGCGATGGCTATCGCCTGGGGACGAATGTTGGAAAGCTGGGCGGCCAGTCCGTCTTCCATCTCCACTTTCATTTGCTCGGTGGTCGCCAGATGGGACAGTTCTGATTCTCGCGTACGTACGCAGCCAGCCATCGATTGTCGGTTGACGGCGGATGTCTTGAGCCGATATACTGGCCCGATCATTTGCCAACCCGTTGTGCCAGGTGCGTATGTCGCAGTTCGGTAGCGGCGTTGTGGCGAGGGGTATGAGATCCATGAGCCTGGCAGAACAGCTGGTTAGCGACTTGCGGGCGGCGATGATCGCGGGTGATACGGTGCGCCGGGATGTTATCCGCTTTCTTCGGGCATCCATTACCAACGCTGAAATTGAACTGCATCGCGCGTTGACCGACGACGAGATCCTGGGCGTCATCCGCGGTCAGATCAAGCAGCGACGAGACTCAATTGAGTTGTTTCGGAAGGGCGGGCGCGAGGATCTGGCCGAGTCTGAAACCGCCCAGATCGGCATCCTTCAGGATTACCTTCCAAGCCAGATGGACGAAGCCAGCGCGCGCGAAATCGTGGCCCGTGTTGCGAGTGAGCTGGGGGTTCATGGCCCTCGCGACATGGGACGGCTGATGCCAGAATTGATGAAGGCGACTGCGGGCCGAGTCGAGGGGCGCACCTTGTCGATGCTGGCCCGGGAGGAGCTCGACAGGCGGTCGGCCGGCGCGTAGACAGGTTCCTTCGGGATCGGCGCGAGAGTCGGAGGCACGATGCCCCTTCGCTGGATATATCGGCACGCTAACGCAACCGAGACATCCTGGCGAGACCTGACGCGACTCCTGTTGTTCAGTGTTTCGCTCCTGGCGCTGTCGGTGGTCAGTGTGGCCATTGACTGGCGTCCGAATGACGCGACGCTGCAGACCGGCAGCATCGCCGATCGCACGATCAAAGCCCCTGAGAGCCTGTCGTTCACGAGCGCGCTTCGAACTGCTGAGCGTCGCAAAGAGGCGTATGACGATCAGCGTAACGTCATCACTGTCCATGATGAAAACGTACGCACCGAACAGTTGGCTGCCTTGCGGCAGTTCCTCGATGCCGCCGACGAGTTGCGCGTCAAGCGTGACGTGTCGCGCGAAGAGGCCGCTGCGGATCTTCAGGCGAAGTTGGGAGACCTCCCCGTAGCAGACGCGACCCGCATCCTCGGACTTTCCAGCGCCAGTTGGGAGCGCGTTCGAGCTGAGAGTATCCGCCTTGTTGGCCTGACCCTCGCCGACCCTATTAAGCAGGATGAGGTGCGCCCTCGCAAGGACAGCCTGGCTGATCGGCTGGCGCCGCAACTGTCGTCGGAAGAGCAATCGCTGGTGCTTGCGATTTCCCGGCCATTCATCCGCGCGAATGTGCACATCGACGACGATCGCACGCACGCGAACCGTGAAGCCGCCGCGTCCGCCGTGGAGCCAGTAACAGTCAATGTCCTTGCCGGCCAGGCCATCGTTCGTGATGGCGACATCGTGTCAGCCTACGACATCGAGAAGCTCGAGAAGTTCGGGCTACTGAACCGAGCGATCGATCTCTCGACTCGGCTCGGGCGCTCAGCCCTCATGGTAATACTGACGATGGTGACAATTGGCTACCTCTTGAGATTCCAGCCGCAACTCTGGCGAGGAAGACAACTGCTCCTCTTATCGATCGTCATGCTGATGCCGATGATGGTTGCCCGGTTGGTGCTCCCGCATGCGAACATCCAGTACATATTTCCGATCGCAGCGTCGGCGATGCTTCTTGCCATGCTGCTGGATTACCAGATCGCGCTGACGATCGGCACTTTGCTGTCGTTCTACGTTGCCATCATCGCTGATATGTCGATGGAACTGATCTTTCTCTATGCTGTCGCGTCGGTTGCGGGGGTGCTGGTCGTCTGGAACGCCGAACGAACCATCAGGTTCGTTTGGGCAGGTGTTGCGGTCTCCGCTTCAATGTTCGTGGTCGCGCTCGCCTTCAATGCGCTCACGATGACAGTGACCTGGAGTATCGTCGGCGAGCGCGCAATTGAGGTGGCTGTTGCTGGCGCGCTCGCCTCCTCAATGACGTTTTTGTCGTTCAGTGTGATTGGATCGGCGCTCGGCATTACGACGCACCTTCAGTTGATGGAATTGGCGCATCCCAGCCGGCCGTTGCTCTACCGGCTTGCCCGGGAGGCCCCCGGGACGTACCACCACTCGATCGTTGTCAGTAATCTGGCCGAGAGCGGAGTCGAGGCGGTCGGTGGGGACCCGTTGTTTGCGCGGGTTGCCGTGCTCTACCACGACATCGGCAAGCTCGAGCGACCGACATTCTTCATCGAAAACCAGGGCCACATCGAAAATCCGCACGATCTGCTCGATCCGCAGACAAGTGCCAGGGTGATTCTGGACCACGTGAGTGATGGCGTTCGTCTCGCCCGTAAGGCGCACCTGCCGGCGGCAATTGTCTCGATTATCGCGCAACATCACGGCACCTCGCTCATCCGTTACTTCTATCAACGCGCGTTGGATATTGATGGCACGGTCTCTGAGGCTGATTTTCGGTATCCCGGCCCGAAGCCGCAGACCAAGGAAGCCGGAGTGATCATGCTCTCCGATGCCGTCGAGGCAACCGTTCGAGCGGCGGCCGGCAGCGGCCGCCTGGTGCGCTCGAAGGAACATGCCGGCGAAGGCAAGGACACGTTGGACGCGATCGTGACCCAAGTCATCCGGGAGCGCGTCGACGATGGTCAGCTCGACGAATGTGACCTCACCCTCCGAGAGATCGAGCTCATCCGGCGTACGTTCGTTCAGATGCTCGAAGGTGTCTACCACCCGCGTGTTGAGTACCCCGCCACTGTCGAGCCAACAGCATCCCCGGTTACGCCAGTAACGAGCTCAGCGAGTGAGTGATCGCTGCTTTCTGCTCGATCTCCTCGTCGACCCGGATGTGGCAACGCCACCGATTGAGATGCTTCGGCGCCTGGTGGCGTTTGCCGGCGACGTTGAGCCAACACTGCCCGCCGGTGACTGGACGGTCACGCTGCGTCTCACCAACGACGAGCAAATCGCCGAGATCCACGACCGCTTCTTCGGTGACCCTACCCCGACGGATGTGATCACGTTTCCGTCGGGCGACGCGTTGACATCGGAGGAAGGATATTTCGGTGACATCGTTGTATCCGTCATGACCGCCGCTGAGAACGCGGCTGCGATGCAGCATTCGGCCAATCGGGAGATTGCGTTCTTACTGTTGCACGGATTGCTGCATCTCTCTGGCTACGACGACGCCACAGACGGCGATCGCGAAATCATGCTCGCGCGACAATCACTGATCCTTGATCTGTTCGAGCAGGCCGAGGAACCGGATTGGTGAGTCGGCCATTGTCGGTCGCGCTGATCGCGACGGTTCTGAACGAGCAACCACGACTCGCGACATGGTTGGCCGCGCTGGACGCGCAGACACGTGTGCCGGACGAAATCGCCATCATCGACGGCGGGTCGGTTGATGGAACCTGGGAATGCCTTCAGGACTGGGCCAGTCGAAGTGGCGCTGTCGTTCGTCGCTGTCCCGGCGCGGGAATCCCCGAGGGTCGGAACCTGGCCATCTCGCTCGTGACATCAGAGATTGTGGCGGTAACCGATGCTGGGACCAGGGCGGATCCCCGGTGGCTGACGAAACTCGTCGCTGCGTTCGAGGGCGGCGATGTCGATGTGGCCTCGGGCTTCTTTCAGCCTGAGCTGACAGACCGCTGGAGTCGAGCGCTCGCGGCGGCGACCCTGCCAGATGTTGGAGATATTGATCCCGGTCGATTCCAGCCGTCGAGCCGGTCGCTCGCCTTCCGCCGTTCGTGGTGGGAGGCTGGCCTCCGGTATCCGGAATGGCTGGATTACTGCGAGGATCTGGTTTGGGATTTCGCAATGCGAAGGGCCGGCGCGCGGTTCTGTTTCGTTCCCACCGCGACGGTTGAGTTCACGGTTCGGCCGTCACCGCGAGAGTTCGCCGTTCAGTACTATCGTTATGCGCGCGGCGACGGCAAGGCAGGTCTCTTTCCTCGGCGCCACCTCCTGCGCTATGCGACGTACGGAGGCGCTGCTGCAGTGGTTGCGCTTCGTCACCGAGGCGCGCTATTCGTTGCGGGCGGTCTCGGCGTGGCCTATATCTGGTCGTCGACTCGCCGGCTGTGGCGTCGAGACCGCGCGCGAGGCGTGCCCCGGCGCGAGACGGTCGCGCTGTTTCCTCTTGTCGCGGCGCTTCGGGCGATCGGCGATATCGCGAAAATGATCGGCTATCCGGCCGGGCTTCTCTGGCGAATTCGGCGGTTCGGAGGCCTTGGCTGGCGGACGAGTTGGCAGCGGATCAGCCCGGCCGGTGTCGTGTGGTCTCCC
>CALMXF010000269.1 GCA_937870985.1 uncultured Chloroflexota bacterium | reverse complement strand
GATGCTGCGTCCTCTGGGTTCGGCAAGCCAGAGAGCCGTCCGTTCGCGCCGCATATCACGCTGGCACGGCTGCGTGATGGCGCGCCCGCGCCAACCGACTTCGCGGCGATAGCGGCCGGCCTCAACCTCCCCTCGATCCCGTTCACGATCGACCGGCTGCAGCTTGTCCGGAGCATCCTCGGCGCGGCCGGCCCGACCTATTCCACGGTCGGAGAATGGCCGTTCAGCGGTATCCCCGAGATTGATGACCACGGCTAGCGTCCTCCGACGGAACCGCCGTGACCGCGAACGCCCACTGACGAATCAGGAGACCAGACAATGACCGATATGTTCGACCGCCTCAAAGAGCTGGATCGCCGCTACGACGAGCTCACCCAGATGATGGCCGATCCGGCCGTCGCGACTGACCCCGACAAGCTGATGGAATATGGTCGCGAGCGCGCCGAGATCGAGGATGTCGTCGTCGCCTTCCGCAACCTGAAGGCACTGGAGGGACAGATCGCGGACGCCGAGGCGATGGCCAACGATAGTGACCCGGAGCTGGCCGAGCTGGCCCGTGATGAGCTGGGTACGTTGCGCTCCGATCGCGAGCCGCTGGTCTCCCGGCTACGCGCCCTGCTCGTGCCGAAAGACCCGAACGACGAGAAGGACGTGATCGTCGAGATTCGCGCCGGGACGGGTGGTGACGAGGCCGGCCTCTTCGCCGCCGAGCTCTTGCGTCTCTATTCGCGCTACGCCGAGCGACAGGGCTGGAAGACCGATATCCTCACCCTCAACGAGACTGGCGTCGGTGGGATCAAGGAGGCGATTGTCGAGGTCCGCGGTCGTGGCGCCTATAGCCATCTGCGCTACGAGAGCGGCGTCCACCGCGTCCAACGAGTGCCTGTCACCGAATCGAGCGGGCGGATCCACACCTCGGCAGCAACCGTTGCCGTCTTGCCAGAGGCCGAGGATGTCGATATCCAGATCAACGACAACGACCTGCGCGTGGATGTCTTCCGCTCGACCGGCCACGGTGGTCAGAGCGTCAACACGACCGACTCGGCAGTGCGCATCACCCACCTTCCATCCGGTATCGTCGTCACCTGCCAGGATGAGAAGTCACAGCTGAAGAACAGAGCCAAGGCGATGGCTGTCCTGCGGACGCGGCTGTACGACATCGAGCAGCAGCGGCTCGATTCGGAACGTGGCGGCATGCGCCGCTCGCAGATCGGCAGTGGCGATCGATCAGAGAAGATCCGCACCTACAATTTCCCGCAGGATCGCGTCACCGATCATCGTCTGAAGCTGAACCTCAGCAACCTGCCAAGCGTCATGGACGGCAACATCGAGACGTTCGTCCGCGAGCTTCAGGCGCTCGACCAGGCCGAGCGATTGCAGATGGCAGGAATGGGGGGATAGAGGAGGGATGGGGGATGAGGCACATGGGATGAGAGGTGGATTGGTGGAGGTCTGCACGGGCACAAGGGCGAACCAAGGGGTCAGACCGACGTGTCTGACACACCCGTCCTCCACCCACCGGCCCCCATTCCTCATCCCTCATCCTTTCCTCACCTGGCCCTCGTCCCGATGAGCCGCACGATCTGGGACGCCATCGAGGACGCGACGTCGCGGCTGGAGGACACCAGCGAATCGCCGCAGCTCGACGCGGAGCTGCTCCTGCGTGAGGCAACCGGGCTGAATCGGGTGGGAGTGTTCATGCGCTACGGCGAACCGTTGCCGGCCGCGCAGGATACCCTGTTCGCGCAGCTGCTTCAGCGTCGGCTGGCTGGCGAGCCGATGGCATATATCCTGGGGCAACGCTGGTTCCGCACGATCGAGCTGTGCGTCGATAATCGGGTCCTGATCCCGCGGCCAGAGACGGAGCGATTCGTCGAGCTGGCGCTGGGTTGGCTCGCGTCGCACCCCGGGCCGCGCCGGGCAATCGACGTCGGAACCGGCTCAGGGGCGATCGCTCTCGCGCT
>CALMXF010000268.1 GCA_937870985.1 uncultured Chloroflexota bacterium | reverse complement strand
ACCCAACCCAGACATACGTCACTCTTGCCCTGAGCGTCTGCATTCGCTCCGAGACCATTGGGTGCCTACCGAATCGCGGCGGCCGGAGCCTGTGAATCCGCGGTGATTTACCCATTGCGCAATGAGCGACGGTAAGTGCCAGCCGCAATGGCAAGCGCGACGACGATCAACCCCGCCGCGACTGCGAACGTGATTCGCATACCGGTGGCAACGGCCTCGGGGCGCGCCGTTGCGATGTCGGTCGTCGCGGATGCGAGTGCGAACACAGCTCCCATCGCGGATGCGCCGGTGATGAGCCCGAGATTGCGCGACAGATTGAGCATGCCGGATATGACGCCCCGCTGGTCCGGTCGAATGTTGGTCATGACGGCAGTATTGTTGGCCGCCTGGAACAGGGCATAGCCGGCGGTGATGACGACGAGCGGGGCGATGTAACCCGGTACGCCGAACCTTGTCGGCAACATCGGCAGGGTGGAAGCGCCGACCGCCATCCCGACGAGCCCGGCGATGCTCATGCGGTGTGCGCCGAACCGGTCCACGATGCGGCCGGCCGGCACGCCCGTCAGTGCGGCGACAATCGGACCGGAAGACATGACGAGTCCGATACGGGCGGCGTCGAGCGCCAGCGCCCCGGAGAGATAGAACGGGCCAACCACCAGCGTCGCCATCACCACGGTCGTGACCAGAGTGCTCATGGCGAAGCCCGCACTCAGTACTGGATTTCGAAACATTGCCAATCGGATCAGAGGCGATACTGCCCTCGTCTCGGCTAGCACAAAGAGGCCCATGCCAGAGACTGCAGCGAACAGCAGAGCCATGTTGAACCGACCGAAACTGCCACGCCCGATTGTCGTGGCCAGGGCATAAGCTGCAAGCGTCAGCGCAAGCAGCAGCGTGCCCACATGATCGAAGCCAGCCCGATCAGCTTGCGAATCCCGGCGATCAAGGGGCAGAAAGCGAAACGCGAGAAGAAAGGTCAGGAGACCCAAAGGTACGTTAATGAGGAAGAGCGCCGGCCACCCCAACCCGGCGATCAGAACACCACCGAGCGATGGACCGAGCGCGGTGCCGATTGCGGACATCGTTCCGAGCAGTCCCATGGCACTGCCGGTCCTTTCCTTGGGAACCGTCTCGCCGACAAACGCCATGGTGAGGGCCATCATGATGGCCGCGCCGAGACCCTGCGCCGCCCGGGCAGCAATCAGTAGCCAGAGTGTCGGCGCGACACCGCATAGGACCGAGGCCACCGTGAACAGGATGATCCCGACCAGTAGCAGCCGTCTGCGGCCGGTAATGTCACCGAGTCGTCCGACGCTGACGATCAGGGTGGTGATGGCGAGGAGATAGGCGAGGACAATCCACTGGACCTCCTGGAACGACGCGTTGAACGCCTGTGCGAAGGTCGGCAAGCCCACGTTGGCGATGCTGGTGCCGAGCGAGGAAAGCAACATGGACAGCGAAAGGCTGGCGAGCGCCCACCGAACCGAAGGTGTCCGTTCCGCACTTCCCGCTACTGCCTCATCTCGACCGGCAATGGTTGGCTTCAACATGAACCCTCTTTGTCTGGCGACGCTCGAAACGGACCTGTTCGATATGTACTCCCTTGCATGACATGGCGGAAGACGCACCATTTGCACTTTATTCATGCGTGTAACGCCATATCATGATCAAACGGTGCTAGGGTTGACGCATGTCGAGACCCGATCTCAATTTGCTTGTCACTCTGAATGTGCTGCTCGCGGAAGGCAGCGTTGCACGCGCCGCCCGACGGTTGCGGCTTAGCCCGTCGGCGATGAGCCGGGCGCTGGCGCGATTACGCGAGACGACGGGCGATCCGTTGTTGGTCAGGGCCGGACGTGGTCTCGTCCCCACACCCCGGGCGCTCGAGTTGCGCGAGCGAGTCGGTCAGCTCGTGCAGGATGGAGAGGCCGTCTTGCGCCCCGCCGAGAAGCTCAAGCTCAAACAGCTGGTCAGGACGTTCACGCTACGGACCAGTGAAGGCTTTGTGGAGAACTTCGGACCGGACCTCATCGCCCGCGTTCGCGAGCAAGCGCCCGGTGTACGGCTTTGCTTCGTGCAGAAGCCCGACAAGGACAGCACCTCACTTCGCGACGGGATCGTCGATCTGGAAACAGGCGTTGTAGGGAAAGCGACGGCTCCGGAGCTGCGTGTGCAGGCATTGTTCCGAGACCGTTTCATTGGTGTCGTGGGAATGGGGCACCCGCTCTGCCAAGGCGAGATCACGCCTGCTCGTTACGCGGCCGGCGGGCATATCCTCGTCTCGCGACGAGGTGTCGACAGGGGGCCAATCGATGAAGCCTTGACCCCATTGGGGCTGGAGCGGGAAATCTGCGTGACGGTCGCTGGCTTTTCGACCGCGCTGGCCCTGGCTCGAGTATCTGACCTGATCGCCAGCGTTCCCGAACGACACACTGGAAACCTGCGCGCCGGTTTGCACAGTTTCCCCCTTCCGGTCTCCACACCGGAGATCACGGTTGCACTATTCTGGCACCCAAGGCTGAATGCCGATCCAGCACATCGCTGGCTGCGCGGACAGGTTAGGGATGTCTGC
>CALMXF010000267.1 GCA_937870985.1 uncultured Chloroflexota bacterium | reverse complement strand
TCTGGTGACTGGAGTTCAGACGTGTGCTCTTCCGATCTCAACCTCAGGTTCGCGTTGACCTGATCGCGGACGGTAACGGCCGGGAAACGAATACCCCAGCGAGCGCCGTCGGGCGCGAGCGTGCACGGCCCGGTTGACCCGTAGCACGACGCGAGCGTGTTGGCACAGATGACGAAGAAACGATCCGTGTCGATCGGCCGGCCGCTGCCGATCAACGGCTCCCACCAGCCGGGCCGGTCGCCGGGGATCTCCGGATGCGCCGCCGCGTGTGAGTCACCGGTGAGGGCGTGGAAGACGAGGATCGCGTTGTCACCCGCGTCCGAGAGCCGACCCCACGTCTCGTACGACAAGACGACATCGTCCAGCTCTGCGCCGGCTTCGGTGACAAACGGATCGGCCGGTGTCGCAATCCGGATCGTCTGTTGGGCGACGCTTGGCTCCCAGGCGATGCCCGGCGCGGCGATGATACTGGAGGCTCCATGCGTATGCGCGTCGATCGGTGTGACACTGGTCATTGGTCGCGGCTCCCTTCGTTCGTCGTTCGACTGGAACGGCGGGAGCGCGCAGGACATCGACACATCGCCCCCGCGCGGGGACGGGACGCGCCCGTGGTACCACCCCGCTTCACCACCGCCTCGCGGCGACGGACTCAGCTGGTGCATGTCATGCACACGTAGCCCTGTATCGGGGGCGATTCCGGCGACTCCTACTGTGCGTCCATGAGGTTCGCCAAACGGCTGCGCATCAAAGCGATGCGAGGCATGGCGTGGCACGGCGCTGTTCAGATCGCAGCTCGGAGGTCATATTCAACGGGCTGGTCGACGCCACCTCACACCATCTGTGGCTCGCTGTGCCGGCAGTGTGCCGTTTACTCGTCCTCGTCGTTGCCGTAGCTGCCCTGCGCCGGAGAGGAAGAACAAAATCACCATCTCAATCGAGATGGTGGTTGCTCGATTCGCTCATCTTCCGGAACCAGGTTCCGGCGGAATTGGCACCGCACGCACGAGACGCCGGTTGCCGGGTTTCTAAGGGCCGATTCCCTCCACCACTCTGGATGAGCGCAGGGTCTATTCAGTTGTGGAACAGACGATACCAGCGCCCTCGGACCGTGTCAACCCATTCTTCGTGGTTTGTCGTGGTCCAGTGAATCTGTCACTCCGAATGGGTCAGTGAAAATGTCACCCCA
>CALMXF010000266.1 GCA_937870985.1 uncultured Chloroflexota bacterium | reverse complement strand
CCCGCCGATCCGGAAATCGCGCGCGGCGCCGATCCCGGCCGCGACCGTTCGCTGGACCGCCTCGGGATCGAAGATTGCCGCCGCAGCGCCCGGCACGCCACGCGCGAGGATCACCCGCAACAGCTCGGTCGTGTCGCCACTACCGCCACCGCCCGGATTATCGGCAACGTCCGCCAGCACGACCGGCCTCTCGGCCCCGGCCGAGATGATCGCCAACGCCTGGTCGAGCGCCTCCTCGGGGGTCGGGATCGACTTGAGAAACTCCTCGCGCATCTCCCAGGCGGCCCGGCCCAGGCTATCGGCGCAGCGCTGGCCGAGCGCCGGATCGGTCGCGGTAACCACCATCGCGGCGCCAACCTGATCGAAGTCGGCGTAGGCGAAGCCACCGAAGACGGCGGTCGTCACGATGCCCGGGTGCGCCTCCCAGTCGATGCCACGCTCGATCAGGTCGCGCATCGGCCCTTCGGCGGTGCGCATATTGATCGTCGGCGGGATCATCGGCGGCTTGGAGATGTAGACTGCCGGCCGCGCGAGGGCGCCATCGAGCATCTGCTGCAGGCAGCGTGCCGCCTCGATCCCGCGCTCGTAGGCATCGATGTGCGGATTCGTTCGGTAGACGTAAACGGCGTTCACGACCCGGCACATTGCCTCGGTGATGTTGCCGTGCAGGTCGAGCTCAACGACGATCGGGACGTCGCCGCCGACCACCTCGCGCACCGCCGCGCAGAGGTCCCCCTCGGCGTCCGGCGCGTTCTCGGCCAACATCGCGCCGTGGAGATAGAGCAGGACGCCATCGACATCGCCGGCGTGTCGGACTCGATCGATCAGCCTGCGCTTCAGCTCATCGTATGCTGCCGCCGGGACGTTGCCACTCGGCGTCGCGTGCCCGCTGACTGTCCCGATCAGATCCCAGCCGGCCGCATCGGCGACGTCGATGAAGCCTCCCAGGCCGGTGAACGTGCCTCGGTGATCCTCGATCACCTCAATCCCGTTCACCAAATCGTCGCGCCCGGTGTGGAATGAGGCGAAGGTTGTCCCTACCGGCGAAAATGAGTTCGTCTCGTGCATGATCGAACCGATGACAACCCGATATGCCAACTGCTCCCCCTCTCGACTCTCGCCCTGCGGAGCGCGCAACCACGGCCATGCTACCCGCTCGTAGCCAAACGCAACAGCGCCACGCGACTCGGTCGTGTGGCGCTATTCAGGGGGGACAGATTGACGGGAGGGCTAGTGCGTCAGTGGCGTGCGCCAGTGGCTCCTGGGATTCTCGGGTGTCTGCGACGCCGCCCGCTCGATGACGCGACGGGCATCATCCGGCGCGAGGCCTCGCAGGGTCGTGACATAATCAATGTTGTTGGCGTAGAGGGCGATATCGAACGCGAACGCCTCGATCGCCTCGGTATTGCGCCAGAACTGATAGAGATTCGGCAGCCAGTCGAACCCGGTCGCCTCAATACGGAAGAGCGCGACCCCTTGCCCACGAAGATAGGCGAGCGGTTCGGAGAAATAGACCTTCGCGCTGCCGGTGCTCTCGATCGCCGCCACAATCCCGTCGTGATGGCGGGGCGTCGAACGGAGAGTGAAAACCAAGGCGCCCGGAGTCTCGGGTCCGACTCGCCGCGGCTCGTACGGCGCGGATGTCACACTGCGCTTGAACAAGGCCATAGGCTAACTGACCCACCCTCCATTGCTAACCCGAGGCTCGCCACCCGCGATGCTGCGAGATAGCAGGATTGTACGCGATCCAGCCGGGCTCTTCAGCCGATCGGCCCGACCAGCCTGCCGATCGAAGCCATGCGAACACGGGGCCGTGGCGATACGCTGGTGACTTTCGTTGGCTAGACTATACAGGAAACGACCTTACCTATCTTGACAAGGGAGATAACCCGAGCATGCCAGAGTCCAGCGCGATCGGGACGACAGCCGAGCAGATCCACGAGATGCGAGAGCAGCACATCGGCCGGCTACTCCTGCGCGCGCAGCGCGCCGTCAACGCGCGCGCGATCGCGCGACTCCACGAGCGTGGACATCACGGACTGACATTGACGCACACGTCGCTACTGCCATATCTCGATCTGGAAGGGACCCGGATCACAACGCTGGCGGAGCGGGCCGGCATGACGAAGCAGGGGATGGGGCAGCTGGTTCGCGACATGGAACGGCAGGGCTATGTTCGTCGCGACGTCGACCCGGCGGACGCACGGGCGGTGCTCGTCCGCTTCACAGACGTTGGCTGGCAGTTCCTCGGGGATGCTCGCGCCGTCAGGCAGGAGATCGAGGCGGAATACGCGGACATCCTCGGTCGCGATCAGCTCGAGGCGCTTCGCAAAACACTACAGGTGATAATCCAGATGGACGATGGTGGTTCTCAGGGGGAGTAAGCGCTGGCCAGAAAACTGCGAGCTGATGCTAGAATCGACCGATAGGGACTGCTATCACCGCACATCTCCAGACAATACAGGGAGCGAAGGAGGAGCAATGACCACGACGAAGCCGAAGGGTCTCGACTGGGAAACGACAAACCGCGTCCTCTCCGAAGAACGCGTCTTCGAGCCGAGCGAGGACGTTGTCGAGAGCGCCAACATTACAGCCTATATCCGCTCAAAAGGCTTCTCCAGCTACGACGAGCTCCATGCATGGTCGGTCGAGCACTCCGAGGAGTTCTGGGGTGAGATGGCGGAGGAGCTGGACTGGTTCAAGCCGTGGGACAAGGTGCTGGACTGGCAAGTGCCACATGCCAAGTGGTTCGTTGGCGGTGAGACCAATATCGTCTACAACGCACTCGATCGCCATATGAGCACCCCTACCCGCAACAAGGTCGCCTTCTACTGGGAAGGCGAGGACGGGGCGACACGGACGATTTCCTACAGCGATCTCTACCACGAGGTCTGCCGCTTCGCTGGCGCGCTGAAGAGCATGGGCATCAAAGAGGGCGATCGCATCGTCATCTACATGCCACGCATCCCCGAGCAAATCGTCGCGATGGTCGCCGCCGCCCGCATCGGTGTGGTCCACTCAGTCGTCTACTCCGGCTTCTCCGCCCAGGCTCTGCGCGACAGAATCCAGGATGCCGAGGCGAAGGCAGTGATCACCGCCGATGGCTACTTCTATCGCGGCAAGATGGTCGGGCTGAAGAGTATCGTCGACGACGCGGTCCGCCAGTGTCCGACGATCAAGCGTGTCGTCAACGTCAAGCGGGCCAACAACGAGGTCAAGTGGTATCCCAACCGTGACGTCTGGTATCACGAGGTCATGGCGCTCGCGACCCCCGATACCGAGATCGCGCACCTCGACGCCGAAGCGCCGCTCTACATGCTGTACACCTCGGGCACGACCGGCAAGCCGAAGGGCATCGTTCACGTTCACGGCGGCTATATGGTCGGCGTCTACGCGACGATGAAATATGTGTTCGACATGCGCCCCGACGATGTCTACTGGTGCTCCGCCGATCCGGGCTGGGTGACTGGACATTCGTACATTGTCTATGGCCCGATGATCGCAGGGGCAACGAGCGTCTTCTACGAAGGAGCTATCGACTATCCCGATCCGGGCCGCATCTGGCGAACGATCGAGCGCTACGGTGTGACGATCTTCTATACATCGCCAACCGCCATCCGCGCGCTGATGCGCTTCGGCGACCAGTGGCCGGCCGAATCCGACCTCTCGACCGTCCGGCTGCTCGGCACCGTTGGCGAGCCGATCAATCCCGAGGCGTGGATCTGGTATCGCAAGATTGCCGGCAACCGCCAGCCGGTCATCGACACCTGGTGGCAGACCGAGACCGGCATGCAGATGATCACGCCGACGCCGATCACTCCGCTCAAGCCCGGCTCAGCGACCAAGGAGTTTCTGGGCGTAAAGGCGAGCGTTGTCGACAAGAACGGCAAAGAGGTCGGGGTTGACGAGGGCGGCTACCTCGTGATCCACAACCCATGGCCGGCGATGATGCGAACCATCTTCCGCGATCCGGGACGCTACGAGTCCTACTGGAACACGATCCCGGGCGTCTACTTTGCTGGCGACGCAGCCCACCGCGATGCGGATGGCTACTTCTGGATCCAGGGTCGCGTCGACGACGTGATCAAGAAGTCGGGCTATCGCCTCGGCTCAATGGAGATCGAGAGCGCGCTGGTCAGCCACCCGGCTGTCGCAGAAGCGGCCGTCATCGGCAAGCCTGACGAGATCAAGGGCGAGGCGATCAAGGCGTTCGTCATCCTCAAGACCGGCTACGAGCCAAGCGAGCACCTGCTCAACGATCTGCGCCTGCACGTCCGGGTGAACGTTGGCCCGATCGCCGTGCCCGAGGAGCTGGAGTTCGTGACCTCGCTGCCAAAGACCCGCTCGGGCAAGATCATGCGCCGCTTCCTGAAGGCCCAGGAGTTAGGCCAGGAGGTCGGCGACATCAGCACGCTCGAAGAGTAGGCCGGGGGCGGCCGGCCTGTCCGGTACAATTCCAGATCAGGTCGCGGGGGCGTCTGTGGCGCCCCCGCTTCGAGTCCGTAGCCCGGGAGAACGAAGGCGGTACGTCCGACATGGCCCGATCCAGAATCTACCTCAAGACACCGGAGCAGATCGCGCTGATGCGTGAGGCAGGGCGTGTCGTCGCCGAGATCCTCGACCTGATGGAAGAGATGATCGTGCCGGGAGTAACGACGGGCCAACTCGACCGGATTGCAGACGAATACATCCGCGGCAAGGGTGGCGTGCCGTCGTTCAAGGGCTACCATGGTTTCAGTGGATCAGTCTGTTCCTCGGTCAATGATGTCGTTGTGCACGGTATCCCGGGTGACCGTGTCTTGCTGGATGGCGACATCATCGCCCTTGACGTGGGCGTTATTCTCCGCGGCTGGCACGGCGATGCTGCCCGCACGTACGCCGTCGGGACGATAGACGCCGAATCGCAGCGCTTGATGGATGTCTGTCTGGAGTCGCTGAACGTCGGGATCGCCACGGCACAGCCAGGTCGGCGGCTCACCGACATCTCCTGGGAAATCGAACAGGTGGTAAACGCAGCCGGGTTCAAGGTCGTTCACGACCTCTTCGGTCACGGCATCGGCCGCGAGATGCACGAGGCGCCGTCACTGCCACATTACGGCCCGGCCGGCCAGGGCCCGGAGCTTCGCCCCGGCATGGTCTTCACGATCGAGCCGATGATCGTAGCCGGATCACGCGCGGTCCACACGCTATCCGATGGATGGACGATCGTGACCGACGATCACTCGCGCTCTGCGCAATATGAGCACACCATCGTCATCACCACCGCCGGCCCGGAGATTCTGACGGCGCTGTAGGCGGATACCCGTCACACTAGCGATGCTTGCCACGACCGAACATCGCAACGAAGCCGTCGATCAACGCCTGCTCATCTGCCGCCGATAGCCGTGACGCGCGGTGTGTCAACAGATAGTAGCCGGGAGGCATATCGCCGTCCTCGATCGATTCGACTACCTCGTCGGTTTCCTGCTTTCGATCCCATTCTGAAAAGTTCAGCTTTCGCCGTCCCTCATCGACGTGGTTCTGCACCAGCCATGAGATCGGCGCAACATTTGAGTACCAAGGCCAGACGACCTCATTACTGTGACAATCAAAGCATGCGACCTGCGAAAGCTCGCGTGTGCGGGGAGTGTCCCAGGCGGGCTCAGCGGTGATCGCCGGGTTGCTATGGTCACGTCCGTAGGGAACGAGCTGAATCGCGAGAAGCAGCACGACGAAGCCGATCGCCGTCCAACGAAATACTCTCGCCCATCTTACCCGCCGCATCTCGTGCCTCCACTACGATGACGAGGGCCGCCCCGCGTCCACGATCTCCGGGCTCCGGATTCAGTCTGAGATCCTCATCGGCGCGGGTCAACTCCCCTGGTGGCGACTGTAACGAGGCTGACACGCGCCAGAGCTGCGCCGTCACGACACTGTCACGCAACAAGACAAGGATCTTCACACCGTGCGTCGAGGGAGCCGTCCGACCGGAGCCTCGCGCCGAACGACACGATCTGTCCGGGGCGAAGCCCACCCAGATCGGAGCGCCGGAGGTGGATGACAGCTCCGCTTTTGCGTCTGGCCTCTGGTCGTAGAATAATCGCCCGGCGCGCCGCCTTTGGCAGCGGTGTGTCAGCACCCTCACAATATCGTGGGGACAATAGCGGCGTGGACAGCCGGAATCGAGGAGATCACAATGCAACGTTGGGAATATCGGGTCTTCCACCGCCAACGCACCATCACGCTGGGCGAAATCACCGGCGGCTGGGATGAAAACGTCGTTGGCATGTTGCCAGAGTTGGGCGCTACGGGCTGGGAGCTGGTGACCGTGCTGCCACGCTCAAGTAGTGGCGGAGCGACGAACGCGGGGATGACAACCGACGAATTGTGGATCTTCAAGCGACAGAAGGACGACGGCGCGAACGCGACCACAGCGTAGCGCTGGTATCCATCGCTCGGGTCGACCATGGCGCATGAATCATCCGTTCCGTATCAGCGGGCCAACCCCCCGATGGCAGCAGCAGAGGTCGCGAAACAGAGTGACCGGCATCATGCTCGCTGGCGACCTGCTGCCCCCCACTAGCCGCGAACGGACGCGGGCAGGATCCTGCGACACATCCGCGAAAGATGCTTGCAGGATCTGACTTTGTCCGCTAGGATGTTTGCAGTGCCCGACTTCTATCGCACCGCGACGCTCCCGCTCCCCCGGGGTCGTCTGCGCACCTTGTTTTTGGTGGAGTAATCTCGTGTCGTGACGCACACGTTGTAATAAGCGTGGATGTGCGTTGCTCGGTGATAGACGCGATCGCTCTGCCGACCCTCGTCCAGACGCCGGATGTGAGCATCCATGGTGTCTGTAAGCCAATGCCGGAGGCGCCTGTGTTGACGTTGACTCGTGTCGGGCAGACCCCGCTATTCGCGGAGCAGCCTGTAGACCCGACAAGCCACGGAAGTGTCGGGTTCCTGGTGCCCGATCGAACCCCCCACATACCCAGCCAGCTCACCATTCAGGACGTCTGGAGATGGGGAATCAACTCTAGCGGCGCCGGATGGTGCCTGTTTACTGCGCCGGGGCAATCGATCCCGACCGATACCGCCGGGGCTACGGCGCTGATCCGCGAACTCCGAACTCGTCTACCCAGCAGCGCAACCAAAGCCAACGTGGGCTTTGTCTGGCTTGATGGAAACCTCCGACAGCCGGCAACGCTCGTCGTCCAGCGGCTGGATCTCCTGGCAGCCAACCCGTCACGTCGCCAGCCCAACCCGATTACGCCAGCCTATGAGCAGAAGTTCACGTTCAAGCAGTTCACCATCGCGGTGGCCGGAGGGTCCGAGGTTCAGGTGAAGTCGGACTGGTCCGGCGTTGAGATCCTGCTCAAGCCTCGCGCAACCGCCGTCGAGCTTCGCATACCCGTCGCGCCACAACGCTACGCCGCGGTTTCGACAGCATTCATTCCGTTCGGAGGTGAGCTGCGCGGCGCCATGCAGTTCACGCTGGAGCCACTCACGACGGCCAAGTTCGGCTACGGGGCGATCGACGCGTCGCTCTACTATTACCTCAGGCCGGCCGCCGGCTCGACCAACCCTCGCGCGTTGCGCTATCCGCTGATCGACAAACCTCGCGTCAATGGCCCGCTGAGCTTCGAGGCTACGTTCTTTCCGACATACCAACTCTCATCGTTCTTCCGCGTCCCACCACAGTCCAATGGCCAGCCGACACCGGTGCCGTCGTACTTCCGCACGACGGCAGGCTTTCCTGTTGATCTGCTAGCGAACGTCCAGGCAAAAGGGCGCTTCTATCTCCGTCCGCGGCTGAACCTCAATCGTGAGATCACCGATCTGCCCGAGATCTATCATCTGACGCCGGGTGGCGGCTTTGAGATCGCCGCGAGTGGACCGCGTGACGAGCACGGCATGCTCACGCTTCTGGCGGGCGCATCTGGCACCGAGTACTTCCGGCTCCGGCCACGCAACGGTTCGGCCGGCGACCTTCTACGATTCGAGCTCGATCGCAACGCCTACGCCGTGACATTTGGCGATCTCAACGTCGGCGGCAGCGCGCTGTTGTCACCCGACTACAAGACATCGTGGGCAACGGTTGCCGGGGTAAGCGCCCCGACCGAGCGCTACTACTTCGCACAACCGCCTGAGGCGCCGCTGTATCAGGCAAATGGCATCTTCACCGGAACCGAATACCTCGACTTCAGCGAGGTCTCGATTGCGACGGTCAAGACGGCCTTCCCGATGACTCCGGTAGCCGGGGTGAATATCGAACCATACGCGGCAGGGATCGATGTCGACACCTACGAGCTATTCGAGCGAGACGTCCTCGTGCCGACACGTGACGAGACCATCAAACGCTCCTCGACAATGGCGCTGGCGGCCAGCCCGGCTCGTTCCGTCCGCAGACTCCTGGCAACCGGCGTCGGCAACGAGAAGCGCACGACGCCTCAGGGGCTGGTCGTCGATGTCGACATCGCGTCAAGCCGCTACACCCGGCTGTTGCTCGGCAAGATGGACGATACCGAGCTTGCGATCGACTCGCCGACCGTTGCGCTCCAACAGGCGCTTGCCGCCAACAAGCTCTTCCTCGTCGTCTCCCATCGCGACACGCTTAGCGACGACACCGACGCGGGATTCTCCTCGAACTCAGTGGCGATCAGCGGCTGGAGCTTCATCGCTGACATTCCGCTGAAGGCGGAAAACGTCGTACGCAGCATCATGGTGATGAAGTTCGCCGATGGGACGTCGCTGGCCAACATGGTCGCCGACACGAGTCAGTGGCGGGACCCGGACAACTTCACCGATGCCGCGCCAATCTCGGCGAGACTCCAGAGTATCATCGCCGATGTCCGAGCCAAGGCTGCGGCAGCCGGCGGTAGCAGCGCCAGCGCCGATACCGATGCCGACGTCGCCCGCTATTACAAGACGTTCCTGGATACCGTCATCGACGCGCCAAACTGGGCCGGCATCGTCGTCTTTGACGCGGCGCTTGGAAACCCCAACGATATGCCACGAGAGATCCGCGGGCTGCTGCCAGGGATGGTCGTGACCAGGACCACGGCCGGCGTCGGCGGGAACAGCTACAGCGCCGCGACGAACCGGATGGACCCATCGTTCAAGGCACACCATCTGCGGATCGACATCGCGCACGTCAAGCAAGGTAGCGACAACTCGATCGAGGGTATCGAGAACAGCTCGATGTCGGCGCTGGTCGACTACACCAATCAGAATAGCCCAGTGACCGGCGTCTCCCGTTGGACAGACAATTCCAAGTCCGCAATCGAAGTGGATGCGATAGCCAACATCAGCGACTTCTCGTATCGCGTGAAGTTCATGCGCATCGTCTTCGAGAATTCGTACATCAAGAACTTCATCAGCGACGTTACCCTGCGCTTCCACCGGCTATTCAAGGAAACACCTGCGATCGTCGATCTGCCCGACGGCACGAAGTCGATCAACGTGATCGACCTGTCGGGCTCGCTCCAGCAGATCGACGGAATCCCGACCTATGTCTTCCGCTTCGGATGTGTTGACCCGCTGAAGAACAACTTCATTGTCTGCGCGGAAAAGGGCCTCGACAAGACCAGGGCAATCGTCAGGTTCCCAGACGTGAGCCCCGTCATCACCGAGATCGAATCCACCCGCGTTGACTACAACATGCTCCAGATCGGCATAAACGTCGGCGACTCCAACATCGCAGAGTTCGTCCTGGCCGGGTTTCTGGCGACTCGCGATCTCGGCGGACGTGACTTCTTCTCCTATGACCGCGTCGGCTTCGGCAAGCTCAGCCTCGCGCTGAACTACAACACGCTTGCGGAAGACAAGATGACCGATGATATCGCCAGACCAGAGGAGATGGGCAACCCGTTCTGGATCTTCTCGCCAAATACGATGCGGTTCGACACGGTGCGGGGGAAGGCGCGTGATGACAGCATCGTCAAGAAGGCGCCGCTAACCGTCAAGGGGATCGCGGAGTCCGTCAGCACCTTCTCGGCGGCCGACGCTGGCGTCTTCCCCATTCCGAATCTCGTGCCGATGTCGAAAGCGATGATCCCCTATCAGCCGGCCAGCACATCGCACGCCGCCGACCCAAGCCCTGTCACCTACATCATCTCGTACAACATCAGCACGGCGGGGGTTGGGCTCAACGTCTCTCCCGGCAGCTTGATCGATATAACCGTCCATACCGGCTGGAAAGAGGGCACCTGGGTCGAGTCTGGCGAGGGTGTGTTCTACACGGCGCTCCAGTGGGGGACGCCGCTGGCTGGCCTTGATATCGGCAAGAAGGGCATGTTCAAGGCCGAGCTCAAGGACTTCGGTTTCGGAGAGGTGCCGACATCGAGCAACGATCGGCTCTTCTTCATCTACGTCAACTCGCTGTCACTCACGATCATGCGCTGGACCGCGAAAGTGTCGCTGATGCTGTTCGCCCCGGTCCCCGGCGATGAGGGATTCGGCGGCGCATTCGGCGATGGCGGAAAGAACATCTCGGCATGGTTCGCGTCGTTTTCGGCCACCAAGGGCAGCAGCGGCACATCAAGCGTCGACATACTGCCCGCGCCGATCGTCTCGCCGGCAAAGCCGGGGGATCCAGTCATTGTGCTGGCCAACGCCGCGCTTCGGGTGTTGGTCACACGGAATCCGAAGAACCTGCCGACGCACTTCCAGCTGGTGGCGCATGGCTACGTGCAGAACACAGGCGGTATCGGCGCCAGCACGACGATCAACGTCAGGGCAAGACTGTTCGATGGCGGCGTGATTCGCTCAACGACAACGGCGCGGTCCATCGATGTCTCCTTCCCGCAGGGGTCGTTCAAAGGGTCAGAGAAGTTCGAGATCTTCTTCGCGCAGGAGCCATGGCCGAGCAGCGATGAGACATACACGGCCGACGTGCGCATTAGCGGCAATTTCATTGCCGACTCCCGAAGCAAGACCATCCATCTGACCAATACCATCAGCTTGCGCAGCGACGAGGGCAAGCCAGGCCGATCCGGCTCGCCAATCATCGAAATCGACTATGTGGCGATCGGGCGCGGCATCCGGCTGCGACGCGGCACGGCCGATGGCGGAGACCCCAATCTGAATGTTCGCCCCGAGGTTCGCACCGTCGGTGACGCGCTGGCGCTGATGCAGCAGATGCTGCCCGACGGGCAATCCGGCCCCGACCTGTATGACGTGCTGCGCGATATCTACGCGCCGTCAGCCGGGATGATGGTCGGCATCGACATTACGATCATGGGTTGGCTTCGGTTCGCCGTGATCGCCAACACGGCCGACGAGATCTACGGTGGTCTCATCGAGATCAAGAATGCCGACAAGCTGCCCCCATTTGCACAGAAGCTCGCCGGGTTGCGGATCGAGATCCTCTATCGCCGCCTATGGGACGACAGCGACCTCGGCGTCTACGAGGGCACCCTGATCCTGCCCGAGGTCCTGCGGTACTGGGACGTCGGTGGGTTTTCGATCACAGTGCCTGTCATCAGCCTGGCGATCTACACCGACGGCGGCTTCATGCTGGATCTCGGGTTTCCGAGCGGCAGCTTTGCCACCGGCTACGACTTCTCGCGATCGTTCGCCATCCAGGGTTTCATTGGGCCGTTCCCGGTGATGGGCGCGGTCGGGCTATACTTCGGGCGGCTTAGCGCCGATGCCGAGTACACGATCCCCGATCTCGACACAATGTTTGGCGTGTGGAACTCGGTATGGAAGTTCGGATTCGCCGCGAAGCTGGGCTTCGGCAAGGCGTACAAGCGCGGTCCGCTCTCATTTGAGTTCTCCCTGACGGCACAGCTCGTCTTCCAGGGAGTCGCGGCCGCGATCGACCGGGTTGGTTCAACCAGCAACTCCGGGAAGCCTGCGCCGGCCGACTACCTGATGCTCGAGGCCAGTTTCGGCCTCGTTCTGCTGGCAATGGGCAAGTTCGAGGTCCGAAAGGCGGGCTTTGGCCTGTCTGCATCACTGAACATCAAGGCGAGCCTGGGCCTCCAGTTCCGCTACATGACGGCCGTCGATATCCGCATCCAGCTGAGTGTCACGCTGGAGGCAGAATTGACGGTTGAGCTCCATCTGGTCTTCTTCTCGATCTCGATCAGCTTCAAGTTCGAGTTCAAGTTCCAGCCGACCTTCACGATCAAGAACAACGAGCGCCCAGACTGGCTGGCGCATGCCAGCGGCTACCCTCCGAAGAGTGTCGATCGGGGCGACAACGTCCTGACCGGACAGGCTGCAGGCAATTCTTTCGGACCACACGCCGGCCGGGCACTCGCAGCCACGACCGTCACATGGACCGCGCCGGGCGCAATGTGGGGAGCATCGTTCGATCCAGCGTTTGTCTATTCGGGCGGCGATCTCCGCGCGGGTGGAAAGCTGCCGATCGACCTCGTCTTCGCCACGCCATTCACGATCGATGAGAGCGAGAAGCTCGTCGGCGCGGCCGGGTTTGTCATCTCCGAGCTCCACGGACGATTCCTGCAGGCCGGCATGTTCGCCTGGGCCGCGAAGACCGTCCTCGGCGCCAGCACCACTGGCAGCACAGTGCTGACCGCCAACGACCTGGTGACACTACGCTCAGCCATTGATGGAGAGCGGCAGGAGTTGGAGTATGCGACCCTGCGCGATTTCCTGGACGCGAACTTCGTGTTCACGATCCATCCGCCCACCGATGCGGCGGCGGTGCTGAAGCCAGCCGGATCCAGCCAGACCGTGGCAACGATCTTCCCGATGCGACCGGACTACAAGCTGACGTATGGTGAGACGACCGTCGTCTTCGCCGATCAGACGCTGCGCGACGCTGCCTTCTATGCCAATCTCGACGCCTACCTTCAATCACTGGTACTCCAGGTGGAGCAGCACCTCGGTCTCGGCGACGGGTCGACCGGGTCGAGCACCGTCACAACCAAGCCGCTCGTCACCCACGTCTTCGAGGCCTACTTCGAGCTTCTGCTCGAGGCCGGCGTCGAGAACACCATCGAGGACAAGGCGCCGCGCGCCGAGGATCCCACGACGATCACCGATACATGGTCGTTGGCCCAGATCATCAAGGACATCATCGACCGCGAGCACCCTGCCATCGTCAAGCCCGTCACCGGTCTGGTGTCGCGTCTGATGCTCGGCGGGCATCAGCTGCCGGGCACGTTCAGCGCTGGCGCGCCGCCCAAGCCATCGGGATTCCAGCCACTCTACGCGCTGACCGGACAGCAGGTCCCGGTCGCCCTGGTGCTTCCGACGGTCGACGAGCCGAAGGACACCGACGTCGTCTGGAAGCTGACGCTCACCGACGCGGGCGGCGCTGCGCTGGCCTCGGCCACCGCCACGCGAGCCGACTACAACATGTTGACGGCACTGCCGGGCGACGTGAAAGACGCGATCGACTTCGGCGCAGGTGAGCCGGTGATCACGCGGATCAAGCCCTACCTCGAACGCAGCCCTGACTACCCGATCGACGAGCGCGTACCGCTCAACAGCAATGGTGGCAGCGCGTTCGGCAACGCGGTGATGCCATTCTCGACACCGCTCCTTGCTCGGCTCGGTGAGTTGGGCACGACAGACCGGCTGGCCTCCACAGTCTCCCGGGTGGTCTATGCCGATGAGTTTTCCAATGACATCATCAGCCGAACCGATCTGACGACCGGGCAGTATGACTGGGTGTTGATCGTGCCATTCACGGCTGGCAGGGTCGAAGCGCCACTCGTGTCGGGCTCAGCCGGCAATGGATCGCGGGTCTATCTGAAGGACACCTATACGTTCGGCGGCACTGACGAGCAGACGCGCGGACGAATCGCCGGCCTGATGACCGATCTGATTAACGGCTCGCCATCAATCGCCGGCGTGGACGTTCTGCATTCGACGGCAATCGACGAGGTCGGCGGGTTGGCCGGACTCTCCGATACCGCCCGGATTCTGAAAACGAATCTCTCCACGATCAGCGCCCCCCGCACAGCCCGACGCCTTGCCGGAGTCCAACCACCAGCCGAGAAGTTCTACGGCGACCTGAACGCCGCCGACATCTTCGCCAGCCTGCGCCTGATCTGGGAAGCGAGCATCGTCAATGCCCCCGGGTTCTTCCTGGAATACGACGGCAGCGACGGCCTTCCGGACGAAGCGTTCGGCACGACTGGCACCGCCAACCTCCTGCTGGTCGTCCGACTCTCGTCCAGCCAGGGACTTCCCGCATACGCGAACGGCATCGTCTACAAGGCCACGCCGGCCAAGCCCGAACGTTTCTACATCAAGGCGACCGACGCCGCCGCGAAGGTGGCAATACCGGTCGGCGCGGCCGGCACGGTCGCGTTCTATGCCGGCCGCGATATCTCCGACGCCTCAGCAACCGGGATCGTCAGAAGCACCGCAACGTTGTTCAATTTGTTGGCCTATCGCATCAAGGACGCTGGAGCGCACGCCGGCAAGTGGGCGGTCAGCAACGAAAGCTGGTCGATGCCTTTCGGCCCGCTGAAGCTGGACGCAGAACAGGCGCCGGCCAACATCGCCGGCATGCCATGGACGTACGAGGTCGTCGTTCCGTGGACGACATTCCTCACTGGCGGTCGCACGCAGTCGCCGCTGGTGGCCAATACCGGCGCGCGCAGCCCGTATGACCTCGTCGGGGACACGCTCGAGGTCGAGCTCGCCGCGCTCGACACGTTCGGTAACCTGTTCCCGACGAAAACGAGCCAGTCATTCGACGTTCGCTACACCGACGCGTTGATCTCGATCCCGGAGTGGGCCGAGGCGAAGGCGTCGTATCAGGTCAACACCGCCGGTCAGATCGTCATCATCCTCGAGTTCGGAGCCGACAGCTTCACCGACCCGGCAACGGTCGATCGGGCGAGGGCGCTGCGGGCGCAGTACGAAACAATCTGGTTCCAGCTGAAGGACGAGAACACCACCGTCGAGCTGCACACGACGCTACTGAACGGCAACGCCTCGATCGCGCTTGCCAATGGCTCGTCGCTCAATGCGGAGCTGCTTGGCTGGGTCGAGGAGGTGCTCGCCTTCCTCAACGCGAAAGTCACAGGCGGGGCCGCGGCTGACCCGAGTATGAAGATCATTACGACCGCCACGATCAGCCGCGCCAGCCGCGACGCCCAGACGGAAAACATCCATCCGCTCACTGTCAGCGTCGTCATGTCTCGCCCGGACAACAAGGTGGACGCCGACGCGACGGCGCGATTGGCCTCGATCGGAGCGGTGACATCGACGATCAAGCCGGACACAAAGGCGGAGCGCGATCTACCGCCACTGCCGGCAGACATGACCGTGCTCTCCGCCGATTCTCTCGTCGGCTTCGCCCAGAAGCTCGAACAGGCGTTCCCAGAGCTCCGCGTGGCAATTGGCGACTCCGACACCAACGATCAGGCGCTCTGGACGATCCGGATGGGCCGCGGTGTGGCGGCCGGCGGCACGGGCATTCACTACTCGATCGACCCCGATGGCCGCTCATACTTCGCCAACGCCCCGCTCTCGACGCGACTGGAGGCAGTCACGATCGCCGACCCGGACGATGCGGCTGCAACGGTCCCGTTCAGCAATATCGACATGGACAAGTTGGGGCGCCGGTTCGTTTCCATCGTGGACGACATGCTCTCCCAGGATCGGGCGGTCGCGCTGCGGCGGGCGGATTCCTCGAAGCTCGCGCGCATCCTGCGGGCCAAGGAGACGCTTGCATCAGGAATTCCGAACGGGATGCTGGCGATCTACCAGGGCGACGACGTCGCCGGCCGTCAGTCTGCGTCACGTGAGGTGTTCCGGCAGGCGCTGCTCAAGTCGCTCTCGGCAGCCTACGATGTGGACACAATCATTGCCTACGACGCAGCAGTCACGAACTCGGAGACGCCGAGCGGGGTCGTGCCGAATCTCTATGGCACAGTCGTCTCACTGGATCCTTCTGATGGCAGCGAACCGCCATTCGTCGTTGGCACGGCGAAGCTCCGGCTCGGCAACGACGCAACTGGCAACCCTCCGCAGCTGGCGTTCACCTTCTCGACCGATCACGATAGCGAGCGCGCTCAACTGCCCGCGAAGATGGCATATCAGATCACCTACGTTGAGCACAACATCCAGACGAGCAAGCCCGCCTGGGCGCCGCCGAGTGGTGACTATGAATATCGTTCCTCGTCGTGGCTGAAGCTGATCCTGCCGGACAATACGCGCATCCTGAACGACTCTCGGCTGCCCAACGATCCAACGCCATTGTTCGCCGCTGGCGCCGACACGAACGTCCCAGTCCCGTTGCGGGAATTCCCGATCACCCCAGCCGTGCTGCGGCAGTTCGGCACGCCCGAGACGGCGGCCGGCGAGTCGGTCACTCTCGACAAGGCTGCCGCGTGGGAATACGAGTATCAGATCGAGCGTCCACGCGCGGCGCAAGACCGCATCTACCTGCAGATTGCGTTCAACAAGAACCAGAGTATGCGCGCGCTCCTCGCCGAGGAGGAGACTCTCCTGCATGCGCTGTGCCGCTTTGACCTGCGGTATTCGCGCCTGGTTGGCGCAGACAAACCGGTTGCGGATCAGACTCAGCCAACGCCTGCCCAACTGCTGGGCCTGGTCGACGCGATTGAGGATGTTGCCGCGAAATGGGGCAGTTGGACACCGAATGTCCCACTCCAGCTGTATGACTGGCAGAAGGACGACTGGGCCTACTATCTGTCGGAGACGGTGGGCTACCCGAACTCGGACGCCCCGGTCGTCACCATCCGACTGAAGCCACTGGCAATCAAGGAGCCGATCGGGGGCAGGCTCTTTGGCGATTTCCCCGAGGTGCGCGTCCCCGACCCGCAGACAAACGGGCCGCAGGAGTTGACGCACTACCCCACTTCTGCCGCGCTCGGAGACCCGGTGACCTACTCGTTCAGCTGGTCGGGCGTGGTGCCCGACAATCAGACGCGGTCGTTCGTCTTCTCGAACCTGAACGTGCTTCGCACCGAGAACGCGCGCGGTCGGATGTGGCTCACGCGCAACGAGAATCTCGGCGAGCTCGAAGGACGGACAACGAACGAGCGATTCGTCTATCGCAGCGGCGCGAGTGAGTTCACCGACCCGTTGCAGCCATACATCGACCGGACCGTTCCCGTCGATATCGCCGCCAGCGTGACGAAGACTTCTGATTCGCTCGTGGGATACCTGACACCGATGTTCAACGAAATCTTCAAGATCGCGATCGACAACGGTTACCCCTGGCCGCTCACCAAGGTCGGTTGTCGCTACGGCCACGACCCGCGCAACGCGGCGTTCCCGGTTCTCGGGCCAGGCGTCGACGATCAGTTCTTCGTCTATCTGCCGGTCATGGATCACGTGCCGTTCCAGCCGTCGAGCGCATCCGCGTTCGCGAACGACGTCGCGGCTGTCATTCGGACCTGGGAGACAGCGATGCAGATTCCCAGCAGCCCGACCAAACGCACGGGCTTCTACGAGTTCGACCTGAGTGTGTTCAGCACGCTTAGCAATTCGATGGGCACGCCGGTGCTACGGCTACGTCGGATGTGGATCAAGCGCTTCGACTGATCGAAAGAGCGAGATCGAAAG
>CALMXF010000265.1 GCA_937870985.1 uncultured Chloroflexota bacterium | reverse complement strand
TGGGCTTCGTCTTTGTCGGGGTGCCGTTGCCCGCGTCGCCCGTGCCGGCCGTCGCCAGCTCGGGGGTCGCGCGCTGAGCGAGCCAGACATCCCCATTGGGATGTGCGACCGGCGAATATCCCGACTTCAGTACGACAACCTGCCCGAAATGCGCGGCAGTCTCACGCGCCCAGTGGACGGGATCGCCGAGGATCGATACAGGATCGGTATGCATCAGTCTCGCCAGCTCTCCCGGGTGGGGCGTCAGGACGGCGGACCCAGGCTCGAGTCCATCGGGAGGGCCGGCTAGCCCCGACATCCAGTTCAGCGCATCGGCGTCGACGACCTTTGTCAGGCGTCGAATCGGAGCCGGAGCGCGCTCGGATAGCAGACCGTCGAGGATAGACGCTGCCGCGGCGGATCGCCCCAGACCAGGCCCGACGACCAGCGCGTGGAGCGTCGATTCGCGCTCGGCAACGAGATCAAGAATTGCGCGCAACTGGTTCTCATCTGAAAGCGGCGCCAGCACCGTCTCTGGCGCCTGTGACGCGAGCACAGGCGCGATTTGCTGGGGAACAGCGGCCGCGACAAGCCCGGCGCCAGCGCGTAACGCTGCCTCCGCCGACAATCTCGGAGCTCCGTAGTAGGTCGGCGCGCCGCCAACGATCAGGACTGCGCCAGTTCCATGCTTGTGGGCGGTCGCCCGCCGGCGCGGAAGCATCGGGCTGACCGATGCTCTGTCCAGGAGCATTGCTCGACCATGAATCTCGGGCGGCCCGATGCCGATATCGATGACGATCAGCTCACCTGCCATCGACGCGGCCGGCTCACGCGTGATTCCCAACTTCGGCAATCCGAGACAGAGGGTGACGTCGGCGCGCAACGTGTCAACTGCCGCTTCGCCGACGCCAGCGTCGATGCCTGACGGCACGTCGATCGCGACGATGGGAACCGGTCGCGCGGCGCGGACCGCATTGATCCCGCGGAACAACACGGCGATATCTGGTGGCAGCGTCGGACGACTGCGATAACCGAACACGCCATCGAGAATGACATCGCAGTTGGCGAGATTGGGCGTCTCGGTGAAGACGACCCCAGCTCGTTCGATATCAGTCAATGGCAGATCGCCGGGCTCGTTGCGATGGACAGTGACGGCTTCGCAGAGCCAGCCAGAACGGGAGAGAATACCGAGAGCGACCAGGGCGTCACCGCCGTTATTGCCCGGGCCGACAAGCCCGGTTATCCGGCGAGCTGAGGCCCCATCTGTCATGACATGGCGGTCGATCCAGCTGGCAATTGCCTCAGCGGCGCGGCGCATCAGCGCATCCGCAGTCGTCCCCGCGTCGATCGTGCGCCGCTCGGCAGCGTACATCTCATCCGGCGTCACCAACACTGTCATTTCAGCTCGACCGGACCCTTGGACGCGATGACGATCGCCATAGCGTCGCCGCGGGAATGGGTGAGTGACACCGCGAAATGTGTGAAGCCCAGCAGTCGCGCGCGGCGAAGGGCGGTGTCGTGAAGCACGAGGATCGGTTTGCCTCGTCGGTTGGGTAGCACCTCGATGTCACGCCAGCGAACGCCACGCACGCCCGTCCCCAGCGCCTTCATCGTCGCTTCCTTCGCAGCGAAGCGCGCGGCGAGCTCCTGCACCCGTTTGCCGTAGCGTTCGCGTTCGCGAGGAGAGTACACGCGGGTCAGGAAACGATCGCCAAATCGCTCCAGCGTCTGCCCGATCCGCTCGATCTCGATGATGTCGATGCCGACCTCGACGGGACCGGCAGCCTCGCTGTCCCAGATCGGCTCGTACTCAGCGCCCGATGCCGACATATGTCAGTCCGTGTGCTTGAACGTCGCTGGGGTCATACAGATTGCGCCCGTCCAGCAGCAATGGCGTCCGCATCAGCTCGGCGACGCGTCCGAGGTTGGCCTGTTTGAACTCGTTCCATGGCGTGATGACACAAAGAGCATCGGCTCCGTCGATCGCATCGTAGGGGCTGGAGCAGATGGTAGTGTTAGGGAGGAGCGGGCGCGCGTTCTCAGCGGCAGCCGGATCGTAAGCGCGAACCGTCCCTCCGCGCTGCTCGATCATGCGGATGATATCGATCGCAGGTGACTCGCGCATGTCGTCGGTGTTCTGCTTGAACGCCAACCCCCATACGCCGATCTGTCGATCGGTCAGATCGCCGAGCTGCTCCTGTAGCTTCTGGACAAATCGCCGCCGCTGGTCATTGTTGATTTCAATAACGGCACGCAGCAGTTGGGGATGTGTGTTGGCCTCCTCGGCCATATATGCCAGTGCGCTGACATCCTTTGGAAAGCAGGAGCCACCATACCCGATGCCTGCCTCCAGGAAGAGAGGACCGATCCGAGCGTCGTGTCCCATGCCCTTCGCGACCACCGTCACATCTGCCCCGACGCGTTCGCAGATCCGCGCGATCTCATTGATGAACGAGATCTTTGTCGCCAGGAATGCGTTTGACGCGTACTTGATCATCTCCGCCGAGCGGAGATCGGTGATGACGATCGGCGTCTGGAGGACACGGTACAGATCGGCCACCTTTTCGGCGGCCTGCCGGTCATCAGATCCCAGAACGATGCGCTCGGGGTGCATGACATCGTGCACCGCGGAGCCCTCGCGAAGAAACTCGGGATTGCTGACGACGGAGAAATTCACCTCGTCGCACGTGTGTTCCTTGACGATCTTCGCAACGAGATCACCGGATCCGATCGGCATCGTACTCTTGTTCACGAGGATTGTCGCCCCGCGTAGATGCTGTGCGATGGTCGTTGCGGCGCGGCGTACCGCGCGCATGTCGGCCTCTCCGTTGAATGACTGGGGTGTGTCGACGCAGATGAAGACGAACTCGGAGTCGGGGACGGCATCGGCATAGGATGTTGTGAAGCGGAGCCGGCCGGCCTTCAGGTTGCGGGTCAGTAGCTCGGGCAAACCCGGCTCGTAGATCGGGCATTCGCCGCGCCGCAGCGATGCGACCTTGTTCTCATCAATGTCGATACCAGTGACATCGTTGCCCAAGTCAGCGAACGCGGCCGCGGAAACAAGTCCGACGTAGCCACTGCCGATGATGCTGATCCGCGCCATGAATCGTCAATTCCTCTCGCCGACCCTGCGTCCACGCTCGTGGCTTGCGTCAATCCGGGCATGCCTCATCACCTGAGGAGCTCGCCGCTGGTGAGCGACACGTTGGTTACACGTGTCTGGTAACTCTGTCCCGAAGCGTACAACACGACCGCGGTTATCTGTCTCGGCAACGGCGTCAGATTGCTCAGGTCGTATGACACGCGGCTCCAGGCGTCGCGTTCGACGCGCGAACCACGAAATTCATCGATCGGTCGATCCGGGTCAGAGACGGCGTAGTAGGCATGCGACCAGGTCCGTTCCTTTCCCTCGACGTCGATATAGTCGAGCATGACGATCAACGGGAACTGGTTGAGATCATCGCCGCCGCCGGCCGGCTGCTGATCTGTGATCCGCACGTCGAACTGAAGTCGGAGTGATGTGATGACGCGCAGCGTCTTGCCGACACGTTGCCGCACACCCGCCTGTACGGTTCCGGCAGTTCCGTCAGACGGGCGAGAGATTGCAAGCGCGACGACGTCAGCCCCCTGGATCTGATCGCTCACGAGGTCAACAGATGCGTTGACAGGGACGATCCCGGCCTGCTGGGCATTTTGTTGGCGGAAGTCGACCCAGCCGGCCAGTCCGTTCTCGAACGAGCCGTTGACAAGAAGCTCTCGCACCGGCGCGGTAATCTTGCCGGCAACTCCTGTCGGATCGATGACCGTCTGCTGATTCTCGGTCAGTGTCAATTCGCGATCGGCGCGCGTCACCGTCGCTTGCCCACGAAGGACGGCCGCGCGAACACTGGCGTCTGCTGGCGCTGAGCCATCTCCCGGCGACACAATCTCGACCAGAAATGCGCCTTCTTGCTGCCTGGAGACTTCGGATGCCATGACCGCCCGGGCTCCGGCGGCCTCGATCACGAGCTCGCTATAGGAATAGTTTCCCGACGGAACCATGTTCGCGTAGACTGCGCCGCGTTCCAGCCGCAGCGTAACCAGCTTCGTCCGGTCAAAGAATCGTGACGAGCGCATTCGGTCGATCGTCACGACCGAATCCTCGGCGATCTCGACCGTGGTTCCGTCAAAGGCGGTCAGCGTGACAACGGTGCCGAGAGCAGTTGATACTCGATCGCCCTCGCTGACCATCTGGTCGGCGTCGATCAGACGCCAGTCCGCATCGGCCGGCGACCGGATCAACACCCCACTGCCACTGATGAACGTGATTCGCGCGTCGTGAGCCTCGGTCGCATGGCGACTCGCCCAGACGACGCCGGAAATCAGCGCAACCAACAGGATGAACGACCAGGCGCTGACGACGCCGAGTACGAGCCACGCTCTCTTGATTTGATTCTCCGGTGACCGCGGCCCGTCGAATTGTGGGGCCGGGCTTACGGGCTCTGGTCTCGGATCTCCAGCTTGCGAAGTCATTGCCTGCTCATAGCGATGCGCGATCGCTCAGCGTGTGCTGTGCGCACGCGCGATGCGGTGCTTCTCGCGTTGTTGCGCGGCGATCTGTTGGTCGGCGGGGCGGTACGTGCTGATGAACTCGCTTCGGTCCTCGGCAAACGTCCCCGCCTCGATCGCGGTCGCCATCCGTTCCGTTTGCCGATGAAGGAAGCGCACGTTGTGAATCGAGGCCAGCCGATAGGCGAGCAACTCTCGCGCGCGGAAGAGATGGTGCACGTAGGCGGCGCTGAACGTCTGACACGTATAGCAGTCGCATGACGCATCGATCGGCTCGTCGACAAGGCGAAATCGACTGGCAGCGATATCGACGCGTCCGGTCGGAGTGTACAGCGCGCCACGTCGCGCCACTCGCGTCGGAAGGACGCAATCGAACAGGTCGACGCCTGCCGCAACGCCATTCCAAAGGTCTTCTGGTGATCCGACCCCCATCAGGTATCGAGGACGGTCGGCCGGCAGCCCATCGATCGAAGCCGCGAGCATCTCGCCCATGACATCCTTCGGCTCGCCGACGCTGAGCCCACCGATCGCGCAGCCATCGACGCCACTCTCGGCGACGAACGCCGCCGACGCGACCCGACGCGAAAGATCGAATCCGCCCTGGCAGATGCCAAAAAGCAAGCCCCGCGTCGGGTCGTCGCCACTTTCGGCGCGAAAGGCGGCGATATTCCGCGGCAGCCACTCGTGGGTTAACCGCATAGCTGCGGCCTGCTCGGCGTCATCGGCGCCGAATCCGGCCAGAACGTCGAGGGCCATCGTGATATCCGACCCGAACTGAGACTGCAGCTTCATCGCGCGCTCCGGGGTCAACTCGTGTTGCGACCCGTCGCTATGCGAACGGAATATCACGCCGTTGGCTGTCAGCTTCCGGGTTCCTGCCAGGCTGAAGACCTGAAAGCCGCCCGAATCAGTGAGTAGTGGTCCATCCCATCGCATGAAGTGGCTGGCGCCGCCGAGGTGTTCCAGCGCATCGGCGCCCGGTCGAAGCATGAGATGATACGTGTTTGCCAGGATGATCTGGCTGCCGACGGCGCGAAGATCGGCCGGGTCGAGGGCCTTGACTGCCGCCTGCGTCCCGACTGGCATGAACGCAGGCGTGCGAACCACGCCACGCGGTAGGCGAAGCAATCCACGCCGCGCGAGTCCATCGGTAGCGGTTACGGTAAACGCATCGAGAGGCTGCATCAACATGCCGGGTAGTATGCCAGCCAGCCGTCGACCTGTAGTCGAGATCCGCCGCGCAGCACTGGGTTGGGGGTTTTCGCTCCTCTACGGGAGGCTCGCGTTTCTGCACGAACCCGCAGGTCGACTGCTGAACGGGCCGGCCTGGAATTGCCGCCGCATGATGGCGCTCGACCCACCGGTCTTTGCCACACTGCTCGATCTTGGTTGCGGCGAGGGTTGCCTTGTTGCGCGGGCCGCTCGGGCAGGAGTCCTCGCGCTTGGCATTGACCGATCGATGTCCATGATTCACCGAGCGCAACGCCGGGGTGTGCCTGTCGTGTGTGCGAGTGCGAGCGCGCTCCCGGTGAGCGACGGGTCAATGGATGTTGTTACGTCAACATACCCGGGTGTCTGGATCTTCGATGCCGCCGTTTTCCGCGAGGTCGCCCGCGTTCTTCGGCCCGGCGGTGAGGTGCGGATCCTTCTCGGAGGATCGATCACCGCGGGCCGGTGGTCGCAGCCGAGAAGGATCCTCGCCCGGATCATTTATGGCAAGCAGGACAGTGCGTCGCCGGAAGCGCCAACCAATGATCTTCTTGTCGGCAGCATAGTCATCCGCAAAGATCGTTGGGGGGAGTCGGTTTGGTGGATGGGACGGCGCCCCAACTATGATTGAGGATGTGCGACGGGCTGATCTCCGGCTTCGTCGAGCGCGGCGAGATCAGCGAAGGGATCTTCTCGGGTTGCTGCCGACTTGGGCTGCGCCGAGCTCGGGGAAGCGGAACTGGCCGGACGGCTGCCGCCTTCGATCGCAGACGGAATCGACTGTGCGATCGCGACGGTCTCCTTCTGGACGTTGCTGACGGTTTCCTTGACATCGGTGACCGACGACTGGACATCGTTGATCGAGCCCTCGAACTCGTCGGTCATCTCTTTCGTGATCCGACGGAAATCGCGGACGGCTTTGCCGACCTGCGCGCCAATTTCCGGGAGCTTGCCCGGGCCGAAGATAATCAGGGCGACGATCATGATCACGAGGATTTCCGGGGTTCCCATGCCGAACACGTTCATGTCTGAGCTCCGAGGTGCGCCGCCGGGGCGGCGTGAGAAATTAGCGGTGCATCAAGCGCGGAGTATACCATCGGGGCTGCGGCGCTCTGGCTACGAGAACACTGATTGGTTCCGTTGGTTCCGCCGTCGGGCGAGGGGGGATGACCACGTGCGCCAGGAACGAAGTGATGTCTGGTTAATTGTCGGGCTAGGAAACCCGGGCCGGCGCTACGAAGGGACACGCCATAACGCCGGATTCATGGTGCTGAATCGCCTGCGGAGTCGACTGCCTGCGGGAACTACTCGCAGCCGCTTCCAATCGGAGATCTGCGAAACTCGGCTCGCCGACCAGCGACTCGTCCTCGCGATGCCGCAGACGTTTATGAACGAGAGTGGCGTTGCCGTCGCGGAGCTGGCGCGCTGGTACAAGGTTCCGCGCGATCGGTTGCTGGTAGTGTCGGATGACCTGGATCTCCCATTTGGAAGCATCCGGCTGCGCGGAGAGGGCAGTGATGGCGGTCACAATGGCGTCGCCTCGATCATCCACCATCTGCGTTCATCGAGCTTCCCGCGCCTTCGCGTTGGCATCTCGCGACCTGCGACCGGCCCGACTGTGCCATATGTTCTTTCGCCATTTTCGCCAGCCGAGCGGCAGCGCCTCGGAGATGTGCTCGATCTGGCAGCAGATGCCATCGTGGTCTGGTTGCAAGAGGGTCTCGTGCCGGCAATGAACCAATTCAATCGAAAGCCAACGATCGAGTTGACGGCGGACGTGCCACCCGGCAGCAGGTGATACAAATACCGGCGCCTACGGTATTGCCGGTCGAATGGCCGCTAACCGGGCGCGTGAGCGGAGGAGAACAGACGTGGAAATTACGCGGGTCGCGGTGGTCGGCGGCGGGACGATGGGTAATGGCATTGTGCAGGTGATGGCGCAGGCCGGCGTTCCGGTAACGATGGTGGACATCAGCCAGGAGAGCCTCGATCGTGGGCTGACGACGATTCGCGCGAACCTGCAGCGGGGGGTGGATCGCGAACGTATCTCCGCAGACACAATGGCTCTTGCGCTCGGCCTCATCGAATCAACCACATCCTTCGGTTCGTTGGCCGGCGTGGACCTGATGATCGAAGCGGTTCCAGAAGTCCTTGCCCTGAAACGTGAGGTCTTCGAGCGGGCCGACGAGATGGCTCCCGAACGGACGATTCTGGCGTCGAATACCTCATCGATTCCGATCACGATGCTCGGCGCGGCGACGCGCCGGCCCCAGCGGGTAATCGGAATGCATTTCTTCAACCCCGTCCCGGTGATGCAGCTGGTCGAGATTATCCGCGGCCTTGAGACCGATGATGAGACTGTCAGCGCGGTGACGGCTCTTGCGGTGAAGGTCGGCAAGACGCCAGTCGAGGTGAACGATTTCCCCGGCTTCATCTCCAACCGGGTGCTGATGCCGATGGTTAACGAAGCGATCTACTGCCTGATGGAAGGCGTCGCGACGCGGGACAATATCGATCAGGTGATGAAGTTGGGTATGAATCACCCGATGGGCCCACTCGCGCTCGCAGACCTGATCGGGCTTGACGTCTGCCTCGATATCCTCGAAGTGTTGCAACGTGACCTCGGTGACCCGAAGTACCGTCCTTGCCCCTTGCTCCGCAAGATGGTCGCTGCCGGCAAGCTTGGCCGCAAGAGCGGCGAAGGATTCTACGACTACCGAACACGATAGCGGCAGGACTCCGTCGGAACGGTCCAGTAACGCTGAACTCGCAACATCGGAGCCCGGAGCGCAAAAAGATCCTGTGACGCTACCCATGGCAGAGCGACTGCGGGTAGGATAGATTGAGAGCGCCATCAGATTCGGCTCGCTCACACCTCCAGTCGGCAACGACGCCGACCTCAGGCCACGTACTGAAGGAGGGTTCCATGGCCGGACCGTTTTCGCGCATGCCCGGTGACGAGCGCTATGCGGGATCACCCCCGGATGAGCGGGAGTTCACGACCGTCTCTGGCGAAGCCGTCCAGTCGGTCTACGCACCCGCCGATCTGCGCCGTGTTGATTTCGACTATCAGCGTGATCTTGGTGATCCCGGCGCGTATCCCTTCACTCGCGGGATCCATAGCTCCATGTATCGCGGCAAGCTGTGGACGATTCGCATGTTCGCCGGCTTTGGCTCCGCTGAAGAGACCAACGCGCGATTCCGCTACCTCCTCGATCACGGTGAGACCGGGTTGTCGATCGCGTTTGACCTGCCCACCCTTTACGGCCGCGACACGGACGACCCGCTCGCTGCCGGAGAGTTCGGCAAGTGCGGCGTCGCCGTCTCCTCGCTGGCCGATATGGAGGCGCTGCTCGATGAGATCCCGCTCGACGTTGTGACAACGTCGATGACGATCAACGGGCCGGCTGCCGTCATCTGGGCGATGTATATCGCAACGGCCGAGAAGCGCGGGGTGCCCCGCGAGAATCTCCGCGGGACGTTGCAGAACGACATCCTCAAGGAATTCACCTCTCAGAACGAGTTCATCTTTCCGCCCTCGCCGTCGATGAAGCTTGTCACCGACACGATCGAGTTCGCCACCCGAGAGATGCCGTTGTGGAATTCGATCTCGATCTCCGGCTATCACATCCGCGAGGCCGGCGCGACGGCGACTGAGGAGCTTGCATTTACGCTGGCCGACGGCCTTGCGTACGTGGACGCCGCGCTAGAGCGCGGCCTCGATATCGACGAGTTCGCCCCACGCCTGTCGTTCTTCTTCAACTGTCACAACGACTTCTTCGAGGAGATCAGCAAGTTCCGCGCGGCTCGTCGTATCTGGGCTCGCTTGATGCGCGAGCGCTATGGCGCGAAGAACGAGCGGTCATTGTGGCTACGGTTCCACACCCAGACGGCCGGTTGCTCGCTCACCGCCCAGGAACCGGAGAACAACGTTATTCGGACAACGATCCAGGCCCTGGCTGCCGTTCTCGGCGGGACGCAGAGTCTCCACACAAACTCGCTGGACGAAGCGATCGCGCTTCCCAGCGAGTGGGCCGCGCGAATTGCCGTTCGGACCCAGCAGATTCTTGCCAGCGAGAGCGGTATCGCGAACATCACGGATCCACTAGGCGGTTCGTATGCGGTCGAAACAATGACGACCGAGATGGAACAGCGTGTCCTCGCCATCTTCGATGAGATCGAATCCTATGGCGGCGTCGTGCCGGCTATCGAGGAGGGCTACTTCCTGCGAAGGATCGCCGACAGCTCGTATCGTTACCAACAGGCTCTGGCCGACCAACGCAAGATTATCGTTGGCGTCAACGCCTTTCGCTCTGACGAGGAACCCGGTATTCCATTGCTACAGATGGATCCTCATGGAGAGGGCCGCCAGATCGAACGCTTGCGACGCGTGCGCGATGAGCGGGACCCCGAGATCTGGAGGACATCGATCGAGCGGCTGGAGAATGCCGCGCGGGCCGGCGAGAACGTCATGCCGTGGCTAATCGATGCCGCCAACGCCTACGCAACGCTCGGCGAGATTACAAACAGCTTGCGTCGCGTCTACGGCGAGTATCGCCAGTTGCTGGTTGTCTAGCGAGGGGTGGAGGGAATGATGGTCTCTACAGCGCATCCGCGAACGACGCCGATTCGCGTCCTCGTCGCCAAGCCGGGGCTGGATGGACATGACCGTGGCGCAAAGGTCATGGTTCGCGCGCTTCGCGACGCGGGTATGGAAGTGATCTATACCGGACTGTTCCAGACGCCCGAGATGATCGCCCGGGCAGCGATCGACGAGGATGCGGACGTCATCGGGCTCTCGATCCTGTCCGGCGCGCATCTGGCCTTGTTCCCGAAGATCTTCGCTGAGCTGGAGAAGGCGGGCGTCACCGACGTTCTCGTTGTCGCGGGCGGCACCATCCCGAACGAGGACATTCCACATGTCAAGGAGCTCGGCGTCGCTGAGGTCTTTGGCCCTGGAACGCCGATGGAGGAGGCGGTTCGCTTCATCCGCGAGCACGCACCCGATCGGAGCGGTGAGTGATCGTGACCCGGCAAGAAGAGCTCGTTGCCCGATTCCGCACGGGCGACCGTGCCGCCCTCGCCCGGCTGATCTCGTGGGTCGAGAATGGGCAGCCGGCCGGGATGCGCGCGCTTTCCGAGGTCTATCAATTGACCGGCAACGCGTATGTTGTCGGTATCACCGGGCCACCGGGCGCCGGCAAGAGCACCCTCACCAACGCGTTGATTCGTGGCTATCGGGCGCGCGGGAAGACCGTCGCCGTTGTCGCGATCGATCCTTCGAGCGTGCTGACTGGTGGCGCTACGCTGGGCGACCGGATTCGGATGATCGAGAACTTTGACGATCCGGGCGTCTACATTCGCTCGATGGCGACTCGTGGCGAGATGGGTGGCTTGTCGTTGGCCGTTGGCGCCGTCGTCCATCTTCTCGACGCCTACGGGTTTGACATCATTCTGATCGAGACTGTCGGCGTTGGGCAGGACGAGGTTGATGTCGGCGAGTTGGCCGATACGACGCTCCTGCTCCAGGTGCCCGGGCTGGGCGACGCGATTCAGACGATCAAGGCCGGCGTGCTCGAGATTGCCGATGTCCTGGTCGTCAACAAGGCCGATCTCGCAGGCGCGAATGATCTCGTTCGTGATCTGCGGATGATGCTTCGGCTAGGCGATCATGGCGCCTGGGTTGCGCCGATCGTCGAGACGGTGGCAACCGAGCAACGCAACACCGACACGCTGATCGAGAAGATCGAGCAACATGCTGCATTCCTGGCTGAGACTGGCGAAGGCCGATCCCGACGCGACAGGCGAGATCGGAGAGAGATTGCCCGACTGGCCCGGCGCTGGTTGGCGGCACAAGTCGACAGTGTTCTTCTTGAGCCGGAAACGCAGGGTCTCCTCGCGTCGCTATTCGCGCGCAGCACGGACCCCCTCACCGTCGCGACCGCTGTTGCTCAGCGTTCTGCCGGCCGATATCAGCGCGAACCCTGATTGTGGCGTGCCGCGGCGTGGGCGATTCGCGCCGCGAAGACCCCGGCCCCGACGCCGTTGTCAATGTTGACGACCGCCAACCCCGGCGTGCACGACGATAGCATCGTGCCGAGCGCGGTGTTCCCTCCGCTGGCGACACCGTAGCCAACCGACGTCGGCAGCCCGATTACTGGCACGTCTACGAGCCCGGTCACGACTGTCGGTAGCGCCCCGTCCATCCCTGCGGCAACGATAATGACTGCGACATCGTCGGCTATGAGATCCCGGAGCGGTTGGACGAGGCGATGGAGCCCGGCGATGCCGACGTCAGCGACAACAGTGACCCGGCAGCCGAGCTCGAAGGCGACGGTCGCTGCCTCCCCCGCGGCGGAAAGGTCGGACGTCCCGGCAGTGATCACCGCAACGTGGCCAATGCTCCGCACGATCGGAGCATCTGGACGGGCGAGGATCACCGTTTCTCCCGGGTACGGCTGCTCGACCGTGACATCGCCCAGCGCGCTGGCAAGCTGCTCCATTCGTTCCCGGCCGACTCGTGAGACGATCACTCGCGGCTCGACGGCAAGTAACCGTTCGCAGGCACGGATGATCTGTTCGTCCGTCTTGTTCTGGCCGAAGACGATCTCCGGTGAGCCGGTCCGCCGCCGTCGGTCGAGGTCGATTCGAACCTCGGTCGCTATCGGTGTATCGCTATGTCCAGTGTTGTTCAGCGCGGCGACGATGGCAGCGAATGGATCCCTCACCAATCTCCCCTTTCGAACACCTCGTCGATATCCACATCGTTCGCTGTGTCTCGGCCGGCCGTCATCCAGATCAGGTATTCGATATTCCCGGCCGGCCCGGTGATGGGCGACGGAACCAATCCTCGGACAGCGAAATCAGTCTCCTGCGCTGCCTCGACAACCTGTCTCGCGACATGCTGGCGAACCTTCGGGTCGCGCACGACGCCACCCTTTCCGACGCTCTCTTTCCCGGCTTCGAATTGTGGCTTGATCAACGCGACGCAGACGCCGGATCTACCAAGCAGGCGACGGGCTACCGGCAGAATCAATCGGAGCGAGATGAACGACACGTCGATGCAGACGAAGTCGACCAGTTCAGGGAGCGCCTCGAGATACCGCGCGTTGACTCGTTCCATCACGATGACACGCGGATCGGACCGCAGACGGTAGTCGAGTTGACCATAGCCAACGTCGATCGCGTAGACCTTCGCAGCCCCACGTTGGAGCAGGCAGTCCGTGAAGCCGCCCGTAGACGCGCCAAGATCAGCCGCAATCATGCCGGTCGCATCGATCTCGAACTCGTTGAGTGCGTGGTCGAGCTTCAAGCCTCCACGGCTGACATATGGAAGCTTCGCGCGGACTTCGAGCTGGAGCGTCTCGTCGACCAACTCGGCCGGCTTGAGGATGGTGCGATCGCCGGAACGGATTTCCCCAGCCACTATCAGCGTCTTTGCGCGTGATCGCGACTCGGCTAACCCCTGCCGGAGAACCAGCTCATCGGCACGCACTTTTCGTGGTCTCGCGCTCACCGGACCCTGATTCCATACTGGCGAGTCATTCGACTGAAGTGCACGTGACAGATCGCCACGGCAAGGGCATCGGCGGCGTCGTCCGGCGTTGGGATCTCGTCCATCTCAAGCAGCACCTGAACCATCTGTTGGATCTGCTGCTTGTCGGCTTTACCGTAGCCAGAGATCGTTTGCTTCACCTCGGACGGTTTGTACTCGAATACAGGTATCCCGCTCTGAGCCGCCGCGAGCAAAACGACGCCCCGTGCCTGGCCGACGGCGAGAGCGGTCGTCACGTTTCGGGCAAAAAAGAGCTGTTCGATCGCCAACTCGTCCGGTTCATACTCTTCGATGAGCTTCCGAACCGCGTCATAGACCTGCAACAGTCGCTGCTCCATCATCTCGGAACTCGTAGTGGAGACGACTCCGTAGGTGATGAGCGACGGTTCGGTTTCACCCCTGACCAGACCATAGCCTAGCAGAGCGGTGCCCGGGTCAACGCCGAGAGTGATCACGATCAGGCTCCTGAATCAGCCGATTCGGCATGGCAATTGTCAGCTCGCGCCTGCCAACGTATTGAAATGTGGGTAAACCTGCCGTATACTGCCGATCAGGCAAGCTACGGGCGACCCCACAACGAATGACAAGGATACTCGTGTTCGCCAATTGAGCCGGCATTCTGGGACCCCTTCGATCGTTCGCCGGCAACTCCCCGCGAATACGCCCGACTCGTTCGATACGCCACTGTAGCGACTGGAGACGTACGGGCGGGAGGGGCAATCGAGCATGGTATCGAGCCTTCTATCCAAGGGTAAGGATCAGGGATTCCTGCTTTCGGATGAGGTCATTGCCGCGTTTCCCAGGTTGGAAGAGGACATCGCAGCGATTGACGAACTCTGGTCTTCGTTGCTCGAGCATAACGTGGAAATCCTGGACGATCCACCAGCCGCTGATCTCAATCCACCGCGACTTCAACTGACTCGATCCCGGGCTATCGAGTCGTCCAACGGTGTCTCCGAGGTAGATCCGTTCGCCAGACCTTCGCGTGACGATGCCGAAGCCTACCTCGCTGGCGCAGCCACAGATTCTGTCCGCCTCTACCTTCAGGAGATCGGCGAAACCGATCTGCTCACGATGCAGGAAGAGGTCTGGCTGGCCAAACGGATGGAACGTGGGCTGCACGCTGCCGATCGTCTCGCCCGGTGCGATTACGCGGACGAGTCCGAGCGACGCGAGCTGGAAGCAGATCGCGACGACGGAGAGAAGGCTCGGTCGCACCTCATCCAGGCCAACCTTCGACTCGTCGTCTCAGTGGCGAAGAAGTACGTGGGGCGCGGGCTCTCGTTCCTGGATCTGATCCAGGAAGGCAATATCGGCTTGATGAAAGCCACCGACAAGTTCGACTACCGCCGGGGCTTCAAGTTCTCGACCTACGCGACCTGGTGGATACGCCAGGCGATCACGCGCGCCATTTCCGACCAGAGCCGCACGATCCGGCTGCCGGTTCACGTTGGCGAGACGATCAATCGGGTCAAGAAGACCGGCCACCGGCTCCAGCAGATCTTCGAGCGCGAGGCAACCCACGAGGAGATCGCCCGCGCGATGGACGTGCCAATCGCAAAGGTCCGCCAGGTACTCGATGTCTCACGTCTGCCGGTGTCGCTCGAAGCGCCCGTCGGGCAGGAGGGCGATGCCTTCCTGGGAGACTTCATCGAGGATGATTCGATGCCACCGCCGCTCGAGCTAGCCTCGCAGCAACTGCTACGAGGACAGATCGGCGACGCGCTGGACAAGCTGACGGAACGGGAGCGTCGGATTATCATCCTTCGCTTCGGTCTCGAGGACGGTAAGTTCCGCACGCTTGAGGAGGTTGGGCGGGAGTTCAGCATCACTCGCGAGCGCATCCGCCAGATCGAGGCAAAAGCGCTGCGTAAACTCCGTCACCCATCCTATAGCAGGACGCTTCGCGGATATCTCGACTGATCAGTGAATCCGACATGTGCGAGACCGGCGGTCGTAGTTGACCGCCGGTCTCGCTGTGCGTAACGCATTACTCCTCGTACGCGCTGAACACAAGTGAAACGTTATGTCCACCGAAACCGAGCGAGTTGCTGACGATGTGACGCAACTCCCCCGGTCGCGCGTCGTTTGGCACGTAGTCCAGGTCACATTCCGGGTCAGGGTGCTCGTAGTTGATTGTCGGCGGCATTGTCTGTGCCTGAAGGGCATGCACCGAGAAGACGGCTTCGACCGCCCCCGCCGCGCCGAGGAGGTGGCCGGTGGCGCCTTTGGTTGATGACGTCGGCGGCGTGATCGCGCCGAACACGGTGCGAATTGATCGTGTCTCGAATGCATCGTTGAGCCTCGTCGAAGTCCCGTGAGCGTTGATGTACGAGATATCGGCGGGGGTGAGGCCGGCACGCTCGATTGCCAGGCGCATGGAGCGCGCCGCGCCCTCACCTTCGGGACCCGGCTGCACGATGTGCGAGGCGTCCGCGGTCGCGGCATAACCAGAGACGACAGCGAGCACCGCTGCTCCCCGCGCGAGGGCTGACTCGAGTGACTCAAGAACAAGGATACCGGCCCCTTCGCCAAGCACGAACCCGTCGCGCTCGCGGTCGAACGGCCTGCTGGCGTGGGTTGGATCGTCATTACGGGTCGAGAGAGCGCCGGCGGCGGCAAATCCGGCTACGCCGGCCGGCGTGATCGCGGCTTCAGCGCCACCGGCAATTACGACATCAGCATCGCCACGGGCGATCATTGCCGCCGATTCCCCGATCGCGTGAGCTCCACTCGCGCAGGCGCTGACCGTGGCGAGGTTTGGCCCGCGCGCGCCGAGACGGATTGAGACGATGCCCGACGCCATGTCTGCGAGCATCATTGGCACAAAAAACGGGCTGACCCTGTTTGGCCCGCGGGTTGCCAACGTCGCGAAGCCGCTCTCCAGTGTCTCCATGCCACCCATGGCAGAGCCGATGACAACGCCGACTCGATCGCGATTCGCGGTCGTGATCTTCAGCCCTGACTGGTGAACTGCTTCGTCGGTGGCCGCCGCGGCAAGCTGAATATACCGATCAGTCCGCCGGACCTCCTTTGGTGGGAACCAGCGATCGCCACTGAAGCCCGGGACCTGCGCCGCGATCCGGACAGGAAAGCCGGATGTGTCAAATCGATCGATTGCGACCACACCACCCGCGCCGGCCACGACGCGATTCCACGAGTCGGCAGATCCGATACCGACCGGGGTAACACAGCCAACACCAGTGACGACGACAGGATTGGCGCCCGCGCGATCAGACATTCCTGAGAACCTCCGGATTCAGGCAATGTGGCGGCTCGACCCCTGTCAGCACTGCGACGACGTTCTGCGCTGCCAGCGACGACATGCGCATCCGGGTTGTCATCGTCGCGCTAGCGATGTGCGGAACGATCGTCACTCGGTCGAAGCTGTAGAGTGGGTGATCGGACGGCAGTGGCTCCGGGTCGGTGACATCGAGCCCGACTCCGAATAGCCGGCCTTCCTCCAATGCTGCGACCAGCGCGTCGGCGTCGATCACAGTCCCGCGGGAGGTATTGATCAGAATCGCGTCCGACTTCATCAGTGCCAATGCGTGGGCGTCGATCAGATGGTGAGTGGTGGGAGTAGCTGGGACGTGCAGAGACACGATATCGGCTGTCTCAAGGAGTTCGTCGATGTCGAGACGCTGGTAACGTTCGTCTGTTCTCCCGCTGCTATACACGACGCGCATCCCCAACCCTGTTGCCATCTGAGCGACGGAGGCGCCGATTCTCCCGAGCCCGACGATCCCGAGCGTCGCGCCGGCCAGGTCGCGGCCAAGAAATCGAAACGGGTACCATGTCTTCCAGTCGCCATCGCGCGCGGCGCGGGCGGCCGGGACAACCTGGCGAGCGACGGCCATCAGCAATGCGATAGTGAATTCAGCCGTCGTCTGGGTAAGCACATTCGGCGTCGTGCAGGCCGCAACTCGCCGTGCAGTGCAGGCAGCGACATCGATGTTGTCGAAACCAACGGCGAGGTTACTGACAACCCGAAGCGACGGACATCGGTCGAGGAGGCCGGCATCGACCCG
>CALMXF010000264.1 GCA_937870985.1 uncultured Chloroflexota bacterium | reverse complement strand
GGCTCATAACCCAAAGGTCGCAGGTTCGAATCCTGCCCCCGCTACTACCTACGCCTGACGCCCACTGGTAACAGACTCCCGGAGTCTCTAGCCAGTGGGCGTTTGCGTGCCCACGACATTCCCCTGGATTGCGCCATACTATCGATCGAGAGGGGAGCGAACGAATGACATTGACGGCCGACGACATCCTCCAGATCCACGCGCTGCTGGCCGACTACGGGCATATCGTCGACGATCACGACTGGGGCCGCGTCGACGAGGTATTCGCCGAAGACTTCATCTTCGATCGCAGCGCATACGGGATTCCCGACCTTCACGGAGCCGCGGACATCATCCGGACGTTCCTTGGTCGCAACATGTACGCTCACTTCACGGGCAACACGACACTCACAGAAGCCATCGACGGCGTCGTCAACGCCCATAGCAAGTTCATCGCGTTCCCAAACGATGGCCCACCAATGACTGGGGACTATTACGATACGATCGTCCTGACGCAGGCTGGTTGGCGTCTGCAGCGTCGCCGGGCTGAGACACGTCAACGGAAATTCTTCGATTGATCGCGCCAACCAGCGAGCAGAAGGCTTGCCAACCATGCTTTAGTTCACCTATCATGCCGGCCCGAAGCACCAGTGCATCCTTCCCCGTCGATACTCGAGGCGACACTCGGCGTAACGAAAGGAATTGTCTGCCGCGATGAAAATCGTCGTCTGCGCGAAACACGTCCCCGACCCGAACATGCCGATGGAAGTGGACACCGGCACGAAGCGGCTAAAGCGCAATCCCGCCCAGTCAATCCTCGATCCGTCTGACGAATACGGAATCGAAATCGCTCTACAGCTCGTCGAAAAACAGGGCGGCGAGGTCGTCGTCCTGACGATGGGGCCGGCCGCCGCCGAAGACGCACTGCGCCGCGCAATGGCAATGGGCGCCGGGCGAGCAATCCATATCCAGGACAACGCGCTGGCCGGCTCCGACGCGCTCGGCACTGCCAGAACGCTCGCGGCTGCGATCCGCGCCGAATCCCCCGACCTGGTCGTCTGCGCCGTCGAGAGCACCGACGCCTACACTGGAATGGTTCCCGGGGCACTCGCCGAGCTGCTCGACCTGCCACAGGTCACGTTCGCCCGCTCGCTATCTGCCGACAGCGGCAAGGTCACCGTCCAACGGGCAACCGAGACGGGCTATCAGACCGTCGAGGCACAACTGCCGGCGCTCGTCACCGTCACCGCGTCGGTTGCCGAGCCGCGCTACCCATCATTCAAGCTGATGATGCAAGCCAAGAAGAAGCCGGTGGACGCGAAGGACACAGCGGCGCTCGGAGTTGCCGCAGATTCCGTCGGCGAGACCGGAGCGAAGGAAGAAGTTCTGACAGTCGCGCTGATCCGCGAGGAGAAGCAGGGCGTCAAGATCACGGACGAGGGCGGCGATAGCGTCGAGCAGATCGTCGCCTACCTGAAGAAAATCCAGGTGGCGTAGATGACAGAAAAGCGAGTTTGGGTCTGGACTGAAGTCACCGATGGCGCAGTCCACAGACAATCTCTGGAGCTCCTCACTCCAGCACGCGCGCTCGGTACCGCCGAGGCGGTCGTGTTCGGCCCCGCTGGCAGCGATGCGCTAACAAGCATCGGCAACCACGGCGCGACAGTCATCCACCACGGCGACGACCCACGGTACGCCGAATACCTCGCAGAGCCACACGCGGCGACGCTGGCGGCGATGATCGCAAGCGACCCACCCGACCTGATTCTGTTCTCCAGCACGCCGTCGGCGCGGGATCTCGTCTCACGGCTGGCAGCGAAGCTGAACGTCGGCGTCATTGCAAATGCAACCGACGTGCGCTACGACGGTGACGACCTGCGGGTAACCGTTCCGTGGGGCGCCGAGACTACCGGCACAGTAACACTCCGCAATTCGCAGCCGCACCTCGTCCAGATTCGCCCCAAGGCGTTCGCCGCCGAGGAGGTTGGCGGACAGGCGGACGTGAGGCCGGTGGGCATCGCCATCGAAGAGCGAACGCTGCGGACGAAAGTCATCGAGACAGTCGTCGAGGCAAGTGAAGGCCCGAACCTCGAGGATGCGTCGATCATCGTCTCGGGCGGACGGGGGCTTGGTCAGCCAGAGAATTACGCGTTGGTGGAAGACCTGGCAAAGACACTCGGCGGCGCGCCGGGCGCAACCCGCGCGATCGTGGACGCTGGATGGGTTCCATACTCGCACCAGGTCGGACAAACCGGGAAGACGGTCAAGCCTACGTTGTACGTCGCCTGTGGCATTTCTGGCGCGATCCAGCACATCGCCGGGATGAAGGGCAGCAAGTACATCATCGCGATCAACCGCGATCCGGACGCGCCGATCTTCGAGCTTGCCGACCTCGGCGTCGTCGGCGACGTCATGACGATCGTGCCGAAGCTGACCGAACAGCTCCGACGGGGATAGCGCGCCATGGCCGGCGTGGAGACGAGGGGTGAGCGATGTCCACGGTCGATGAACCGCAGTCGGCGCCGAAGCCGCGCGGTGATGCGCTCAGGGCGCTCCTCAGCGAACACCTGCGGCTATTCTCGGCGGTGGCGTTTGCCTTCGGCGTCGCTGGGTTAATCATCTCTGAGCTTGGAGGGGTTCACCAGCTTCGCGTCTTTGCCGCGGGGCTGGTTGCGCTCGGTGGGATCGGCCTCGGCATCGACGCCGGTCTCGCCCCCCCACGAACCCTCCGAACTCCTGCCTGGCTTCGCAGCCGCCGCGCAGTAATCGGGATCATCTCGACTGTCCTGGCGATCGCGCCGGCCGTCACGGCGCTTGTCGCGCTCCTGGCGGGGTTGGCCGGCGACGCGGACAACGACCGCAGCTCGTTGCTACTGTTTCTCGGCGCGCTCATTGGCGCGCTCATGCTGGCGGCAACGTTGTTGACCGGAGGCATGACGATCGTGCGGATCAACCGCGCCGCAAACGACCAGCCGAACCCCGGTGACCCGGCCACGGTCGACCGGGAAGGAGCCGAGGCATGATCCCGACTCGCGAGATTCTCTGGAATATTGGCAGCATCTCCAGGATCATCCTGCTTGCATCGATGGTCCTGCCGTTCATATTCATCGCCTTCGGTCTGGCCCGGAGGGTGAGCGTCTGGCGACGGGGAAAGCCCGAGGATCGCTTCGGCCAGTGGGGCATCCGGTTGCGAGGCGCCCTGGTCAAGAGCATCTTCCACGGCCGGATTATCCGCCGGAACAAGCGCTATGCCGGGATCATGCACGCCTGCATCTTCGGGGGTTTCGTCATCCTCTTCATCGGCACGGTCATCGTTGCGATCGAGGATGACATCACTGTCCCGCTGTTCCACTGGTCCTTCTATCGAGGCAACTTCTATCTCGGCTACAAGCTGATGGTGAACATCGGCGGGGTTGCGCTGATCGTCGGGGTGCTGATGGCATTCCTGCGGCGATTCCGCATCCGGCCGAAGTACCAGGAGACGGCCGCAGACGACCTGATCCTGCTCACGATGCTCCTGGTTCTCAGCATCCAGGGCTTCATCCTCCAGGCACTGCGCCTCGCCGTCACTCGCGACCCGTGGGCGGACTGGTCGTTTGTGTCCTATCCAATGTCAATCCCTCTCCAGGGGCTATCGGTCGACACGATCCGCCACCTGCACTGGATCAACTGGTGGGGGCACTTTGTCACGACCTACATCTTCCTCAGCTACCTGGCGTACTCGAAGATGGTCCACCTCTTCACCAGCCTGACGAATGTCTTCTTCCGCCGGCTACGGCCGATGGGCGAGCTCGCGTCGATCCCGGATCTCGAGGAGGCGGAATCATTTGGCATCGCCGCCCTCGCGGACTTCAACTGGGCCCAACTGATGAACGTGGACGCCTGTATGCACTGCGGGCGATGCCTGGAGTACTGTCCAACATTTAACACCGGCAAGCCGCTTCATCCTCGCGATCTCATTCTGCAGATCGCCGGGTATGCCGCCGATAGTGGCGACATCTTCTCCGGCGAAGTGGGCGAGGGCGAGAACCTCGCGCGCTATCGCTGGGGAGTCGGGCCTGAACGATCGCTGATCGGCGAAGTCGTCACCCCGGCCGAGCTGTGGGATTGCACGACCTGTGGCGCTTGCATGGAGCACTGCCCGGTTTACATCGAGCATGTGCCGATGATCGTCGGAATGCGCCGCAACCTGGTGCTTGAGCAGGGTGAGTTCCCCGACGAGCTCGTGTCGATGTTCAACAACCTCGAACGGCTCAATAGCCCGTACCAGTTTCCCCAGAACCAGCGAGCCGACTGGACACGCAAGGTCGGCGCGCCCGTGCCAGTCATGGCCGAGAAAGCGGCGGCCGGCGAGGATGTCGAGGTCCTGTTCTTCGTTGGCTGCCTCGGCTCGTTCGACTCGCGCAGCCAGCAGACGACAATCTCGCTAACACGCATCCTCCAGGAGGCCGGCATCAACTTCGCCATCCTCGGCAAGGAGGAGACCTGCAACGGAGACCCGGCCAAGCGAGTCGGCAACGAGTATCTGGCTCAGATGCTGGCGATGCAGACGGTCGAGACGCTGAACCAGTATTCGTTCAAGAAGATCGTCACCGCCTGCCCGCACTGCTTCAATGCGATCGCCAACGAATACCCGCAAATCGGTGGAAACTTCGAGGTTGTCCACCATTCCCAACTCATCAACCAGCTCATCGACGAAGGCCGGATCACGCTCGACCCGGACTCCGCGATCGCCCAGGGCAAGGTGACCTACCACGACCCCTGTTACATCGGTCGCTACAACGGCGTCTACGACGAGCCACGTGATGCGATCAGCGCGCTGCCGGGGATCGAGCTGATCGAGATGGGACGCAACCGCAACAAGTCGTTCTGCTGCGGTGGCGGGGGCGGGCGCATGTTCATGGAGGAGACGCGCGGCACGCGGATCAACCAGGCGCGCGTCACCGAAGCAATCGACACTGGCGCCGAGGTGCTCTGCGCCGCCTGCCCGTTCTGCATGACGATGTTCGAGGATGGGATCAAAGGGGTTGGCGCAGAGGAGACCTTCGCCGTCAAGGACCTCGCCGAGCTGGTCGCCGCGTCGATGCGGGTGGCACAGCCAGCAACCCCGCAGGATGACGCGCCTAGCGACGACGACTAGGCAGACCGGATGGCCGCCAAGGCCCGTCACCCGTGGCGGCGAACGGCAATGGTTATCGCCGCCGTCCGATCTGGCAGTTGCCCGAAAGACACAATCCTGCTAAGTTTGAGCTCGACACGCTCGGCTGGGATAACAAAGGGTTCGTACGTTCGCGATGATGCATTCTAATATTCGCAAGACACAGACAACGTTCCGCTGGATAGTCATTGTTCTCGCGTGCGTACTTATTGCCAGCTTGACTCCAGCGTTTGCCTCTGCAAGCCAGGATTCTGCCGATAAAGTCTACTTTGACGAGACCGGTCAGGTTCTGAGCAACCCGTTCTACGATGCCTGGAAGGACCATGGCGGACTGCGAGAAGCAGGAGAGCCGGTCAGCCCGGCCATCCAGCGAAACAACGGCTGGACGCAATGGTTTACCTTCACCCGGATGGAGATCGCCAAGCCATCGCTCGACAACGCAGCGCCGGCCGATGCTGTCACAGCCCCTGTCGGATCGTCGGTCGCCGCTAGCCTCGGGCTATTGAAGCTGCACCCAGCCTTCCGGCCGATCAACCACACTGCCAGCGACACGACCCGCGTCTTTGACAACGGCCGCATGCTCGCCAACGCCTTCCTCCACGCCTGGGAGAAGGGGGACACCGGCGATCGTCTGGGCATACCGATCTCCGAAGAATTCTCGATCGGCGGCACGACGTATCAGTTCTTCGAGCGCGGCGCGCTTTCCTGGAACACCAACTACGGCGTCTCGATGCTACCGCTTGGCATCTTCGATGCGGCGCTGAACTCCTCGCTGAAGCTCACCGGGGCCAAGCCCGATGGCGTGCCGACCTATGCGGAGACAACGAACAAGACGCCGGGCGGCGGGGGCGAGAAGTGGATCGACGTCAACCTGTCGAGCTACCTGCTGACGGCGTACGAGGGTCAGACCGTTGTGCTCCAGACCTACATCGTCGATGGCGCCGCAGAGTACCCGACGGCGACCGGCCAGTTCAGCATCTACTCAAAGCTCGATTCTCAGACGATGAGCGGCTACAACGTCGACGGTAGCAAGTACGAGACCGAGGACGTGCCGTACGTCATGTATTTCTACGCGGACTTCGCGATCCACGGCGCCTACTGGCGATCCTCGTTCGGCTATTCCGGTAGCCATGGCTGTGTTAACGCGCCGGTCAGCGACGCCGCATGGCTCTACTCGTGGGCGCCATACGGAACCCGTGTCATCGTCCACTACTGAGCGATCGCGACCTTTCGCAACGAACGCCCGGCCTGGTGGCCGGGCGTTCGCTGTCTGTAGCTACAGATCCGCGAAGCTGACGAGCGATGTTCCGGCCGTAGCCCGCCGAACATCGCTTCGGCATAACAGCATCAGCTCGCCCTCGCGCTCCCGACGGAACGAGCTGTCGGCAAGATGCGCATCGTCGTAGCCGGGGTGGCACATCAATTCTGTGTCGCCGTCGGGCAGCGATTCGAGGGCGATCAGCAGACGGTCGGCGGTCATGCTGCCGGGAGAGAAAAAGTCGCCCACGAAGTGATCGGTTGTTCGCACCCCGAGCTGGCGCAGGAACGCGCGGTGATCGGCATCAATCGCACGGAGCGGCAGGTCATTCTCCTGCGCGATCTGGGCAACGGCCTCGCGAACCTCTGGCCAGGAGTGGACATGCTGGTGACTATCGATATGGGTCGGATTGCGCCCAGTGAGCTTGCGGAAACGTTCCAGCTGGGCACGCGCCTCCCGGTCGATATCCTCGACCAGTAGCCGGCCCTGCAGCCGCGCCAGGTTTCGATCCAGCAGCTCATCGTCCCCGAGCAGCGAGGGGGCGTCGCTTGCCAGTGATTCCCCATAGCAGAAGCTGAGGTGCAGCCCGACACCGAGCGCCGGCACGCTGACGGCGAGATCAGACGCGTCTCGACTAAACGGTAGGTTGACCATCAGCGTCGTGCTCGTCAGGATTCCGGCACGATGTGCCTCGACGATCCCGCGGCTCACACCGGGAGCCCGACCGAAGTCATCAGCGTTGACAATCAATCGTCGCATTCCCGACCTACCAGACATGGCCACGCGTGGCGACCGGCCAGACCACCTCAACACGTCCGTCGCGAACTCCGACAAGAACATCGTGCAGATTAATCGTTGTGCAGACATGGCTGGGGATCAGCTGGATCACGTCGCCAACAGCCAGATCATCCTCCAGCGCGACAGGTTCCACAACGAGCGAGCCGTGCTCGTCGGAGCCACGCAGGTAGCGAACTCCCGGCCGGCCGATGACTTCGGCCGGGCCAGAATCGGCCGTGAGGGTCTTTTGCCCAGCGTCGCAGACGGCACGCTCGGGTGTCGGCCGGCTGATGATCGTCGAGCGGCAGAACAGCGCGTTCTCGAACGGCGCCCCGGCATTCCGATAGGCAACATCCATCAGCAGGAACGAGCCGGCCTGCAGTTCCGTCAGCAGCCCGCGTTGGGCGTCCATCGACGCAGTGCCAGTGCCACCGCCAGTCAGGACGGGGATCTCGTGGCCATGCTCCCGAAGCGTCTCAACAACATCGGCGAGAAGTGCCATCGCGGGGTCGTTGCGCTCGCGTCGAACTGCCTCTGGCTGAACCTGGGCGTGGCCGGCGTAGCCGTGCAATCCGACCAGCTCGACGCCATCCGTCGCGCGAATGAGATCGGCCAGCGCGAGTGCCGCCGTGCTATCCACAACACCGCTTCGTCCGGTGAGGACATCGATCTCAATCAGCAGCTTCACAACGACACGGCGGACCCGAGCGGCGCTAGCGATTTGATCGACTGCCCAGGCGTTGTCGACAACTGCCTTGAAGTCGGGCAATCGGGCGGCGATAGCTACCAGGCGGTCGAACGTGCCGGGACCGGCGACCTCACTGGTGAGTAGTATGTCCTGAATGCCAGCGTCGGCCATCACCTCGACCTCGGACAGCTTCGCGCAGCAGATACCGACCGCGCCGGCGCCAATCATCAGGTGAGCTATGGCCGGCGATTTCGCCGTCTTCAGATGCGGACGCAGACGCATCGACGACCCATTGAGCGCCTCCATCATCCGAGCCAGATTACGCTCCATGGCATCGAGCTCGATCGTAAGAACAGGCGTTTCCAGCTCTTCGACCGGCATCCCGGGACGGATCGCCCGCATCGCAGCCATTCGTTGCTCCAATTCTCTGACCACACATCTCACCCGGGCGCATGCTACCAGACGGAGACCAGCCGGACGCCTGCTGTCGTCGGAGGGCATGATTCGTGGTTGCCGGATGGCGGTGGCTGGAGTGGCTGTTCGCCGGGCATGCGCCAACGTCGTATCCTTGACCGCAGGTCGATATGCACGTCCTCGGGGGTAGCTCAAGTATGGAACGATCTCGATTGAAGACCGTCGTCCGTCGGATTGCGCTGGCGAACGCGTTGGTGATGCTGCTGGTGCTGATCCAGGGTTCGCTGGTCACCAACACCAATTCGGCCGATGGCTGCGGTAACTCATGGCCGCTCTGCCACGGCCAGTTCATCCCGGAATACACACTTAAGACGGCGATCGAGTTCAGCCACCGCTTCGTGACGACGATCGCGACGGTTCTGATCTTCGCGACCGCGATTGGCGCCCTCAAGCTCTACCGCCACCGACGCGAGATGCGCATCTATGTCCCAATCATGATCGCGTTCCTGTTCTTGCAGGCCGGCCTTGGCGCGGCGGCGGTCATGTGGCCGCAGTCGGAGGAGGTCAAGGCACTACATTTCGGCATCTCGCTGATCGCCTTTGCCAGCACCGTCCTGGTCGCGGCGCTGATGTACGACATCGACAGTTGGGATACGCTGCGAGACCGCCCGACCAGCAAACGACTGAGGTGGACAGTCTTGGGACTGACCGGATACACGTACATCGTCGTCTATCTCGGCGCCTACGTCAGGCACACAAACTCGATGCTCGCCTGCCTCGACTGGCCCTTGTGCAACGGGCGAATCTACCCGGGGCTCAGCGGCCCGGTCGGTATCGCGTTCACGCACCGTGTCTCGGCCGCGCTGCTGGTGGTTGGCGTGGGGATCCTGCTCTACTGGACACGCGGTCTCCGCGAAACGCGGCCAGATCTGTTCTGGGGGAGCGTCGCTGCGTTCGTCTTCGTCAGCATTCAGGCAATCGGCGGAGGGATTGTTGTTTTGACGAAAGTGAGCACGCTGGCGACGATATCGCACAGCATTCTGGTCTCACTATTCTTCGGGACGATGGCGTATCTATCGGTCCACGTCATGCCACGCCCAGCAGCGGCGCAGTTGCCGGCAAGACAGCGAAATGACTCGAGTAAGACAATCCCAGCCGCTTCGACTCTCAGCGCGCCCGGCGACTAGCGAGCAGCAGTCCGCGGGGCCACACGGTCGATCTCCGTCACAAGCAAGGCGTCCGGCGGGCCAGACACCACGTAGCGAATTCGCATGATCTCCGGCCGGCCGGTCGTGTAGAGCCAAGCGTGAAAGCATACCGCGTCGGCCGGCGCCGAATCGTTACAGCGAACAACCCCGATTCCGATCTGCGCTCCAACTAGCAACGGCTGGTCGACCGCGTGGCGCTCATCGATGATCGACGAGATCGTCGGCCACTGGTCGGGCGCGGCGAGACGCGTAGCATCCTCAACCGACGCAGCCTGGAGCATGGCAATGCCGAATTTCCACCCCACCTGCTGGGCAGGGGAGAGGCTGGGCGTCGAGTGATTCGCGCGAGGGCCGAGATCGAGCAGATCGAGCAAAGGGATCACCGCCAGCCCGAGGATAATCAGCACGGTGACGATCGCGATCCAGAACCCCGGGCCGCGTGATGCGTGCTCCCGGCTCTCCAGCTCGGGATCGTCGATATTCTCGAACCAGTCGGGAACCTGTTCATCCATGCGAGCATTGTACGGAGCGTCGTCCGGGTTGTGCTGTAATAGCCTCCGAGAAGCGACGGCACGCGAAAGAGGACGATGAGCGAGTGAGCATCTGTGGCGTAATCTTCGACCTGGACGGGACGCTGGCCGACACACTCCCGGTCTGCTGTGCAGCATTTCGACCAGTTCTACTCGACATAACCGGCAGGGAATACAACGATTCCGAGATCGTCGCGCTCTTCGGCCCAAACGAAGAGGGGATTCTCCGTCGACTCGCCGGGGATGACTGGCCGGCCGCGATGGAGCGCTTCCTGGCCGAATACGAAGCAAACCACGACACCTGCCCGGCGCCATTCGAAGGGATCGACGACGTTCTGCGTCGGATCGATGAACGAGGCGCGCGGCTGGCGATCATCACCGGCAAGGGCGCTGGGAGCGCGGCCATCTCCATCCGGAGGTTGGGGCTGGCCCGCTATTTCGATATCGTCCGCTCCGGATCGGCCGACGGGCTGGTCAAAGCCGATCAGATCCGCGAGATCGCAACAATCTGGGATGTGCCGGTCGAGCGGCTAGCCTACGTCGGCGACACCATCCACGATATCGAGCACGCCCAGGAGGCCGGGGCGACTGCGATCGCTGCGGCATGGGCGGCGACCGCCAACCGAGAAGCGCTGGCACAGACCGGGCCACGCGCGCTGTTCACGTCCATTGAAGCGTTCGCCAGCTGGGTAGAACACGATGTCTGCCCATGACGACGTCATCGTGCTGTCCCGTTACCAGGTCGCGTCGCTACTGGCGCTGAGGGGGCGCGCACTCACCACCAACACCTCACCAGACCTGGGGATGACGAGCGTCGAGATCCGACTGTGCGACGACGGCGTCATCTTCCCTGGCGGAGAGATCATCCACTGGGACGATCTCGCGCAGATCGCGGCATCCGACGGATCATGACGATCGAGCTGGATCCGGCCGCGCTCGAGATTGTTCGCCAGAACCCCTGGTCGCGAGACCTCTTTGAGAGTCCGCGGCTAGAGCAGATCATCGGAGACACATTCGAGGTGATCCGAGACTTCCCGGACACCGCATTCTCGCGGATCATCCACGATCCGCCCGCAATGAGCCTTGGCGGTGACCTGTACTCACGGGAGCTCTATCAGCAGCTCCATCGTGTCGTCTGGCCAAACGGGCGCGTCTTTCACTATATTGGAGACCCGGAGAGTGCATCCGAACGCAACATAACGCGCGGCGTGGTCCAGCGCCTCGGCGAGGCTGGGTTTCGTCGCGTCGTCCGTCGCCCGGAAGCGTTCGGCGTCGTCGCCGGACCCTGATCGTCGGATCCGGCATCGCGCGCCCCACCGATCGCACGATTGCGGCAGGATCGCCGGCCAAGCACTGGACAGCGATACCAGCCGTAACCGATACTCATACGTTGAGCGCCAGGAGAGGCGCACGGGAGACAGGCACGGGGAGAGAAATGGGCAGGACAGTCATCGTTGGCGCAGGGGTGATCGGCCTTTGCACCGCCTGGGAGCTGCAGAAGCGTGGGCGAGAGGTGCTGGTCATCGACCGTACCGGTCCCGGCGCGGGGAGCTCGTTCGGCAACGCCGGCTGGGTCGTTCGCGGCTACGCGACGCCGGTGCCAGCGCCGGGGATCGTCGCGCAGTCGATCAAGTGGATGATGCATAGCGATAGCCCGCTCTACGTCAAGCCGCGCCTCGACCCCCGGTTTGCGCTGTGGATGGTCGACTTCTGGCGACATTGCACCGACGACGCATTCCGCGACAACATGCGGGCGCTCTCGGCGCTCAACGCCAAAACGATGGCGCAGTACGACTCGCTGGCCGGCGATGGCGTCCGTTTCGAGATGCACAAGGAGGGGATGTTCATCCTCGGGCTCAGCCGCGAGATGGTCGCCCAGGAAGCGGAGCTGCTCGCCAGCATGACGGAGTTCGGCCTGGATCCTGTCCGCACCGTCTACGGTCAGGAAGTCTTCGACGCCGAGCCCGGCCTGTCACGAAACGTCGCTGGCGCGGTTGCCATCGACGGCGAACGCCACATCAAGCCGGACACGTTCGTCGACGGATTGGTCGAGGCGCTGACCGAGCGTGGGATCGAGATCCGATCGGGCGTGGATGTCTACGGCAGTTCCGGACGCGGCGGCCGGGTGACGACACTCCGGACGACGGTCGGCGATATCGAGGCAGACGAGATTGTGGTCGCCGCCGGGGCGTGGTCTGGCCCGGTCACCAAACGCATCACTGGCAAGCACCTCCCACTCGAGGCGGGCAAGGGATATAGCGTTTCGGTGGACCAGAGCCCCCCGACTATCAAGCGCACCATGAACTTCATCGAAGCGCGCTGCGCCTGCACGCCATTCTCCGACAGCCTGCGGCTTGCCGGGACGATGGAGCTGTCGGGCATCAACCTGGATATCCGGCCAGAGCGCGTCGAGGCGCTGAACAGAGCCGGCCGGAAATATCTGGCGAACTGGGACGGCGGCGGCAACGAGCGGGTCTGGGTCGGCATGCGGTCGATGACGGCCGACGGCATTCCGGTGATGGGCCGCGTCCCCGGCTCGGACAACACATGGATCGCCGCCGGCCATGCAATGCTCGGTGTCACCCTGGCCCCGGCAACAGGCGCCGTCATGGCCGACCTGATGACAACCGGCACGAGCGACGTGGACATGAAGCCATTCTCGGCAGAGCGGTTCAATATCCTGTCGCGTATCTAGTCCGACATTACCCTCGCAGGAACAGCACCGTCCGCGATCGCTTCCCCTGAACGGGGGAGCTATCGCGGACGGTGACATATATGGGCCCCGTAAACAGGTCCCACCCGCGTTCGTGATACTTTGCGGATAATTGCTCTTGTACGCATGGGGAAGAACACGACCTGACGCTGTGTGACAGGGGCGATGACACGGCGGGGCTCGAAGGCCCGCGCCATCTCGCGTCGCGGCTGAGGAGAGTCAGCTCGGCGATTGAGTGACAGGGCCGGCATCTACCGCCGAATCCGCCTCGTCGCGCTCCGGCTGATCGAAATCAGCAGGATCAGCGAACGTAACGATGAAGTCGATCGTCGGCCGCAGCTCAGCGTCCTCGTCGCCATTCTCAGTCACGAGCTGCACTCGCTCCTGGTCAGGCGCGACGGTCCAGATGTATCGCATGTGCCACGCCTCCCATCGACGGTGTCTCGGTCGTATCGTACATCAGTCCGTGATTATGTCCAACATCATGCAGCGGCCGGCGCATGATCGCGAAATCCCGACTGATACGCGACTGACACACCGCGCCTCGCGCATGTAGCGCGTCTGGCATGGCTGCGGGTGTATGGATAGTACGTGTCCTGGCAACCAGTAGTTGGGGAGGCTTTCCAATGACATACAGACGACACCGGCGGCAGGTCGCGCTCGTAATCGCGACGTTCGCGCTCGTCTTCGCTGCTTGTGGCGCGGCAGACAAAACACCAACGATGGCGCCCACCCAGCAACCAGCGGCGGTAGCGACCAGCGCCATGCCGACAGTGGCTCCGTCGCCTGACGCGACGACCACTTCAATGGCACAGCCATCTGTCTCCACGCAAAGCGGCGCGACGCCGAGCGCTCATCACGATGAGGACGAGATTCACCTGGCCGCCACGCATGTTCTGGACGCGATGCAGCGTCACGATCGCGACCGGCTCCATGAGCTGTCGGGACATCATCTCGATGGCCACGACCACGACCGTGACATGGATCACCTGGCAACGTGCATGCCCGAGCACGCGACGGCGCGAATTGTCGACCAGCGAGTCGAAATCAACGGAGACACGGCTACGTCGATCGTGACGGTCGAGCTCACCGGTGTTGACGGGACGAAGACGACTGTCGAGCGGACATGGGCGTTCGCGAAGGACACAGACGGCGTCTGGAGACTGGCTGAGCTGCCACAGTGTCCCCTGCGGTGAGGCGATTGCGGCGCGGGAATCGGGGGACAGAACGGGTTCGTTCTGTCCCTCACCGTTAACATTACGTCGAGTATCGTCAATCCCCCCGTTCGACAAAGACCGGGACCACCTCCAGTTCAACTCCGTGTCCCGCGCGCCCCTCCATCGGGTGGGCCGCGACCATCACCACGGCAAGCGAGGCGACGGTTGCGCTGAAATAGCCCTGGTAGGCGCGATTCATGATCGTGCTAAGCAGCGCGGCTGGCCTGTTGTCGGGTTTCGTCGTGCGTTCACACAACTGTCACAGGTCTGTCATATCGGTGTCGGCCTCATTGGCTACGCTCGCTTTCACATCAGCACGGTGCCCAGCAAGAATATGACCGGCGCTTGGCCAGTCGGGTATCGGTACGACATCGTTCAATAGTCGCTAGCGAGTTCCGACAAATACAGCGGCTTCGCAGCCTGTGCACCGCGGATCGCCTCTCGCACCCGAGGCTTCGTGAGATCGAGGACACGCAGCTTGCCGTCCGTTTCAGCTACGGATTCAACACGTCGGAAGTCACTGCCGAACTTCTCAACAAAGTCGACAAGTCCGCGCAACTTCGGCAGCGCATCCGAGAGATGATGACCGTGCGGGTCAACCAGGTCCACGACAACTCGGCCGTCATGCGCCGTGCTGAAGAAGATGAAGTCGGGGCGTAGCGCCTTCCACTCCTGAGTATCGTCCTGATAGGCGACGGCCAGCGACTCCCGGGCAGCGCGAGACGGATTGCGATACCAGCCTTTGAAGCCAGGTTGCCCAGACTCGGAGTCGAGAACTCTGCGTTCCCAGTCGTTAAGCGTGATCGGAAAGGCGCCGTCTTCGGCTGCCATCAGGTGCAGCGTGCGCGTCGGCAGATCCTCTTCCGTCCCGTCCGGAAGCCGCACTTTCGTGTCCGCTTGTGCCGTCGTCGGTGCAATCAAATAGATGGGATCGGGCTTGGTCGACATGGCCTCTACCCGCTCGTACTGCGCGTGCTGCTGGTCGGACAGGCCCTTACGCGCGACGCGCGTCTCCGTCAGCCACTGCCGTGCAAGTTTGTCAGCCTCATATTCGAGTGTCTCGGAGATTTCAGACACACGTGCGAGCGAGGCGATTGTGATGTGGGTGTTGAGCAGATCATCCTCGTCGCCTTCCGGCCCAACGAGGTGGTCGACGTAAGCGCGACACAGCGCTGGGCTCAATACGCGAATGGCGGCGCGATAGTAGTCTTCGATAGCGCGCGGATCGGCACTGAGGATAAATGCTTGATAGGAGTACCCGTTGCCAATCCGGCCGCGAATCTCCTCGCCTTCCATGTTGAGAACATCCTCGCGGGCCTTTGCCACCTGCTCTTTGTATCGCGCTGCGCCGCCATCGAGCGCAGCAGTCAACTCGGTATATGCCTGTTCGTTGGCATCTTCGACGAGCCGGTCTTTCGCCAGAAGACCCGCAAGCTCCGTCAGGCGCTGGATCGGCTTGACGTTTTTCTTCGGGATCGTAACCGAGGGTATTACCTCGAAGCGCTCCCAGACCGCCGGGTCGATCGCGGGATTGCGCTGCAACACGACCGGGTCAAAGAGCACACGGCGGCCCAGACCACCGCCGCCATCGTCGCCGGTATCGCTCGCTTCGCTGGTTGCGCCTTTCATCAGCAGTTCGGCGACGGCAACAGCAGTCTTACGATCGAAATACGGCAAAAGACAGTCGACCGAGTTCAGCAGCTCGTTGCCGGGAATACGGCGCGCCAGCGGCGTCCGCATCATGCGCCCCAACAGTTGGGTGATGTGCGTTCTGTCTCGCGCCGGACGGAACGACACGAGCACCTCGGCGCGAGGGCAATCCCAGCCGGTCGATATGGCGCTCTTGGCCAGAAGCACGCGGATGTGCTCGGCATCCTGGACGCGCTGCGGCTCGATATAGGGCACCTTGAGCTGTCCGACTGTCAGGTCAGTGTGCTCGCCAAAGACATTTGCGATAGCGCTGCCATCCAGCTCTGGCCACGCTGCATAGATCGTGTCCATCGTCCGCGTGAGAACTGCCTGCGATGGCTTGTCGCCAACCTGCACGACGAGTAGCGGACGCACAACCGTCGCCTCACCCTGCTCAGCGGCATACGCCTCCCAGGCAGCCGAGGATGCTTTGATTTTCTCGACCGCGCTGGTCAGCAGCACCGTGTCAAACTCGCCATCTTCGGCCGGGATGTACAGCGCGATGTCGTCCTTCAACAGGCCGGACGCCTGGACGAGTGCGGAATCGACGGTCACGGGCGTCAGCGCATCGCGATTCTTCATGCCCTTCATCGTCGTATCGAAGCGCTCGACCGTTGCCGAGATGCCGAACACAACAGGAATCGGCGGGGCGGATCCGTGCCCGTTGATCAGGCGCTGAACGATCGTCGTGCGCTCGCTCGGCCCGGAGGTCATGCCACGATGGGCTTCGTCGAGGATGAGGTAGAGCGTCAGGCCCTTGTCCGCCACTGTGTTGGCGATGGTGTCGTAGATCGACGACTGCAACAGGTCGGGGCGCGATCCCAGATCTAGCGTTGTCTGCTTCACGCTGGGTGGCAATTCCAGACCGGGCAGCGACGATTGATCGACTGCGCCACGGACCAATCGCGAATTTCGGCTCAGCTTCTGCGTGTTCAGGAAGTAGACATTGTGCGGCTCGAATATCGGCGCTGAGAATGTCGATTCCACGATGCGCAGGCGAAAATCCAGCTCGCTAGCAGCGGCCTGGATCCGCGCGCGCGACTGCTCGTTGAGCGACGGATCGTCCGAGAACCAGAGGACGACCGCGCCGGGGTCAGGGTCAACACCGAATTCATCGCTGCCGAAGAACAGCGACTCGATGACCGCTGCCGCCATGACGGTCTTGCCAGCGCCAGTTGTCGCGGTCAGGGAGAAGTGCGACAGCGCCCCGTAACGATGAAAGGAGTCGCGCGCGCGTTCAAGGTTCCGGAGTGCATCGCGGACGGCGTCGGCCTGATAGTCCTTGAGCGTATAGCGCATCTACAGGCTCCGTCCGGTGTTGATCTCGAAGTTCTGCATATAGGACGTATAGAGCTGAACCGTCACGATACCCTCGGGCAGCTCCCGGCAGACCATCTCGAACGCTCTGGCGTCGTCGGTGATGATGAAGGCGATGCCGATGTCGGCTGCCCGCGTGCAGGCGGCGATGAACGCGTCGACGCGATCCATGTCTTCCAGCACCGCGTAAGTGTCGGCGACATCCCAGCCGTGTTCGCCGAGATCGGTAATCATCCGTCCGCGCGAGCCAGCCCGCAGCCATAGCATCGGAGCGACGCGCTGGAACGCGCGGTTATGGCGCACTGACAACGGCGTTTCGTAGGTCAGGGTGAAGAATGCAGCGTTCTCCGCAAAGCCGTCGGCCATCGGGAACTCGTCGGTGAACTTATAGTCGCCCTTGATCGGCTCGCCGCCCGGCGTCTGGCCAGTGATCGCTGCCGTGACGCGCGGCTTGGTGATGTAGTCGCAGATGCCTAGAGACTCCCACTCCGGATCCCCGGGTCGCAGGCCCTGCTTCCGCAACCGTGTCTGCTCCTCGGCAGACACCTCGTTGTTCGTCACCATGATGCACTGCCGGCGACCGCCGTCCTGCTTGTTCAGCCGCATGACGGCGTGGGCGGTCGTGCCGGAGCCGGAGAAGAAGTCGAGGATGATGGCGTTGGGTTTATTAGCAACGAAGAAGCGAAGTGAGTCCTCGACAGCATAAAGGGATTTCGGGAACGGGAACTGGCGATCATGCATGAGCGCACGCAGCAACGTTGATCCGTACGAACCAGCGTTATGTGAGGCTCGGTTCCAAACGCTTCTAGCCGAAATGGTCTCAGTCCCTGTTTCGTCCGGGGACTCGAGTCGACCGATCTCACCAGCCTTCAAGTAGGTTATGGCAGGAAGTCTCGTACCGCGCGCCTTGCCTACCCGCGCGTATCCAGCCTCGAACAATTCACGAAGTCGCTCTGGACCTACCTGCCACCGCCCCTCTGCCCCGGCGGTTCTTATGGGCCAAACTACTACGACATCTGCTCCAAAGGGACTCGCCACAGAGTCTCTTGATGCGCCGAGAACTATCGAGTCACCAACTGCAACAAGTACCTCACCTCTCACATAAATTGGATAGAACATTCCTGGACGGTCGGAGCGCCGAGCGCCAGTTCCACGGCGAATCAGGCTATCCCAACTTGGCCCGTTCTTCGGTCGCGACCTTCCACCGGAGACAGTGTCGATCATCTGATCGGTGCCATGAACGACATGAGCCGACCCGAGCATTACGAAGTAGATGTACTCCTCCATACGTGAGAACTGACCGGGCCGTTGTGATCCTTGCGGTGCCATCACACTCGTTACCATCTGAACCTCGGCCTGAGGGAAAGTCTGATCCAACAGGAGTCCCAGTCGCAGATACTCCTTCTCATCAATCGTGACGATAAGCACCGAGTCATCAGGGTTCAGCAGCTCACGGGCGACCTTGAGCCGACGCTCCATCATCGCCAGCCATTTGGAGTGGCGATAGTCGTCGTCGCTGGCGACGTAGTCGTTGTTGTACTTCCAGTCCTTCGCGCCGGTGTTGTAGGGCGGATCGATGTAGATCGCGTCGATGGCATGCCGATGCGTGTAGGTAAGCATCTCCAGCGCGTGGTAGTTCTCCGCGTTGATGACGGTGTGATATGGCTTGTCGCCGCCGCGCTCGACCCGGCCCGTCTCGACCAGACCGGGATAGATGCTATCCCGGAATTCGGCCACGACGACAAGGTCGTCGGCTGCGACCGTCCGCTTCTCTCGATCATCGGCATGCATCTCTTCGAGATGGGCGACGTCCTGACCGTTGCTGCGCGCGATGCTCGTGATACGCCACAACCGTTGGTCGCCCGCTTTGACCGTGCCGCGCGGCGGCAACAC
>CALMXF010000263.1 GCA_937870985.1 uncultured Chloroflexota bacterium | reverse complement strand
GCGCGTTCCGCCCGGTAGATCTCGACACAGCCAGCAACACCCAGATCACGGGTGGGCCAGCCCGCGACGACGAATGCGCCCAGGTCGAGCGCGCCGGGGCCGCGAACCAGCAACCACCAGTCGTGGAAGACGACCGCGTTAACGCGAAACGACACCATAGCTGGGGTCGGCAACCCCTGGATGATGGTTGGCTGGCAATCACGAAGGGCATCCACCAGCGGGGCAGGATTATCGAAGAAGCGCGCGATGATATCCCAGGCACTCGGCATGTCTCTGGCGAACGCGCTCCATCCGTCTTTCATCGATAGCGAGACGTCCGAAGCGGGGTTACTCATCGTGAGCCACTGGCCCATCGGCAACAGCTTCAGCCCGCTGGTCAATCGTGCCGGGAACCCGGCAAACGCCGAGTGCATCCGCGCCAACGCGACGAGGACAGCGCGAACCATGTCCACGTCGAGCGCGTCGTCAGAGGCGCGCGGGATGTCCAGCAAGAGCGCCAGCTGATCCCCGGCAGCGGTCGTGATGACGTCGCGCAGGCCCGCTTCGATTCCGGCCGGGAGCGCACGAAGCAGACCACTCTGGACGACGCGCAGCTCGCGACGACGCCACTCCATCGCGTCCGGTGGCACGACCTCTGCCACGTATCGCGTTTCCTTGCCCTGATCATCGCGAACGACCAGGCGGAGGTTGCCCCACTCGTCCCGCGTCGCCTCGATCGACGCCTCTGGGTGATGTGCCGCGATTGCGGCGGCCAGTTCCGGCTCGATGATCATGTCAGGCTCATCCACCGTTCCATCGAGGATGTCGAGCGAATCAGCTACCTCGCTCCGTTCATCAGCAGGTCAGCTATGCCGAAGGCGCTTGCCTCACCCTGTGCCGGCTGGCATTATGCGCCGCGTCGCCCGATAACATCGGGACACAGGAAACGGGAGGGGATATCGATGCACGGGATCGAGTTCTTTGGGATGCCGGGTGAGGATGAAGCGCGACCGTTCTCGCGCGCGACGAAGGCCGGCGGACTGGTGTTCGTCTCCGGCCATTCCGGCGGGATCCGCGGCACCGCAACCGAGGAGGCGCGGGCAGCGCTCGGAATCATAAAGTCGCTGCTGGAGGAGGCCGGTTCGTCGATGGATCACGTCGTCCAGGTGACGCTTCTCATCACGAACTCGGCCGAGTACGACGAGATCAACCGCGAATACAAGCTCCATTTCCCGAACGGGCTGCCGGCCCGCCATACTGCCAGGTTCGGGGTGCCGACGACAGCGAAGTGTGGCTTCGCCTGTATCGCGCTCGCCGCGGACTCGCAATAATCGGCTCGCTATCCGACGACGCCGATCAACGACGGCGGCGAGGAGCGGGCGAGTGAGGATCGGCCAGCGGCGCGAATCCACGCTCGCGTAGAGCTCGGGTAGCAGCGCCGTACAGTCGTTCGCCTGCGTCCGGCTCGTCAAAGACCAGCGCGATCCGACCGTCGCTCAATAGCTCGGGCTCGAGTCCGGCGTCCTTCAACGCAGCGACGATCGGCTCGCTCTCCTCGCCCTCCTCGGGAACGAGGAGGACGGCGCGCCGCAGCCAGACCCGCCGATATCCCCGGTCCCATTCCGCCAGGGTGTAGGCGACGTTTTGCGGCAGCGCCACGCCGCTCTGGCGCTCGAGATAGGTCGTCACCTGTGAGAGTGACAAGCCGCCGGCCAGCGCCCTGGTAAACGCTTCGGCAGTGAGCGCCCATGTCGAGATACGATCGAGTGATTGCAGCTCCGCAATCGCCGAGAGCGACCAGACACGGCGGGGGGTTGGGCGATACAGCAACACCTGGAATCCACCCCCAACCGCGATCGCAGCCTGACCGAGTGATGGCAATCCTGGCTCGACTCGCCGGCCGGCGACCCACCGGCCGAACGGCGTTACCCGCAACACGGCCCGCCGGCCGTGCAACGTCGCCGAGCGTTCGATCAGGCCCAGCCAGACGCAGGCAGTCTCCAGCGTCGTGCCGGTGAGGAGTGAGAGAATCTGCTCCCGGCGGTCCTGGACCTGTTCTGGCGTATCGATCCGCGCGCGACGCGGCGCAGAGCCGACC
>CALMXF010000262.1 GCA_937870985.1 uncultured Chloroflexota bacterium | reverse complement strand
GACGGCGGCCGCCACGGCGGGGGGCACACGCAAGTCGAGCGCTGCCGGCATGACGTAGTCCGGCCCGAGCTCGTCGTCGCTGACCAGATCCGCGATCGCATGCGCCGCCGCGACCTTCATCGCATCGTTGATGTCCAATGCCTTCACGTCCAGCGCACCCCGGAAGATGCCTGGGAATGCCAGCGAGTTGTTCACCTGGTTCGGGTAGTCCGACCGCCCGGTCGCGACGACAAGCGCGCCAGACTCGTGCGCCAACCCGGGTTCGATCTCCGGGTTCGGGTTGGCTAGCGCGAAGATGATCGGGTTCGCATTCATCACCCGGATATCGTCCGGAGTGACTGCGCCTGCGCCGGACACTCCGACGAACACATCCGCGCCCACCATCGCGTCGTGGAGCGTGCCGTCCACGTTCTCCTTGTTAGTGACCTGGGCCATCTCTCGCTTCGGCTGGTTCATGCCGGTCGTTCGGTTTCGTGAGATGATGCCGAGCCGGTCGCACATGATGATGTCGCCGACACCAGAGGATAGAAGCAGCTTCGAGACTGCGATGCCAGCAGCGCCCGCGCCGTTGACGACGATCTGCACGCTTTCGATCGCCGTTCCACGCAGCCGCAGCGCGTTGAGCAACGCCGACAACACAACGACAGCGGTTCCATGCTGATCGTCGTGGAATACCGGAAGCTTGAGGCGAGCCTTCAAGCGTTGCTCGATCTCGAAGCAGCGAGGCGCGGAGATGTCCTCCAGATTGATCCCGCCAAACGATGGCGAGATTGCGGCGACGATATCGACAAGCTTCTCCGGGTCGCGCTCGGCGATACAGATCGGAAACGCCTCGACGCCGGCCAGCGTATGGAAGAGGACTGCCTTCCCCTCCATCACCGGCAGCGCCGCCTCTGCTCCGATGTCTCCCAACCCCAGCACGGCCGTCCCGTCGGTGACGATCGCGACGACGTTGTCCTTGACCGTCAGCTCGAATACCGACATCGGGTTACGGTAGATCTCGGCGGCCGGAGCCAACGCAGCCGGCGGCACATACAGCACATTAAGAATATGGTGATCCTTGATCGGAATCTTCGAGCTGATCTCCAGAACGCCGCCAAACCGTCGCCGCAGATCCAACGCCTCCTCGCGCAAGCCCTCGGGCTTCCGGCGAGACTGTCCATTCGCGACACCGTTCGTCGTTGACCGCGGCAACATCACCCCTTCGTAGACGAATCGGCGAGTCCGCTCAGCGACCGCTTCGGGATGCACGTCATAGAGCGCCTCCCCCGTCTCGACCGCCGCCTGGACTACCGCTGCCGCAACCGCTGGCGCGACCCGATAATCGAAGATCCGCGGCACGATGTTGTCGGGGTTCAGCTCGTTGTCAGGCACGAGCGATGCCAGCGCCTCGGCGGCATAGACCAGTGTCCGTAGCCGGATATTGCGCGCGCCGCTATCCAGCAGGCCACGGAACACGCCGGGGAAGACCAGCGAGATATCCATCATATTCGGATGGTCGGATCGCCCGGTCGCAACGATCGCCGCGCCCGCTTGCTTCGCTACCGATGGGTCGATCTCCGGATGCGGGATCGACAACGCCAGCACGATCGGATCGGGCGCCATCGACGCCACCATCTCTGCCGTGAGGATGCCCTCGGTCGACACACCCACGAAGATGTCAGCGCCACGCAGCATGTCCGCCAGTGAGCCGCGCCGCCGCGCCCGGTTGGTTTCCTTCGCAAGGTACTGCTTCGCCCAGTTCATCCGCTCAGCTCGGCCGGTATAGATCGCGCCCGCCCGATCGCAGACGATGATGTCGCGCACCCCGAATCGATGCAGCAGCCGCGCGACACCTACCCCGGCGACGCCGCTTCCCGCGATAACAACGCGGGAATCCTCCAGCCGGCGGTTCGTCAGCTTCGTTGCGTTCAGGAGCGCGCCCAGCACCAGGACTGCCGATCCATGATGCTGGTTGGAGAATACTGGTATTGTCGACGCCTTCTCAAGATGATCGGCGACCGTAAAGCAGCGCGGCGCGCTGATGTCATCGATGCAGATTGCGCCGAACGTAGGCGCGAGCGCCGACGCAGTGTTGACGATCTCAATCGGATCGGTTATGTCTAGTGCTATTGGAAACGCATCAACGCCGGCGAACGTCTTGAACAGGACGCTCTTGCTCTCCAGAATCGGCAGCACTGCCTCGGGCGAGCCACCCTCACGACCGAACAGGTCTGAGCCATCCGAGATGATAGCGACCGTGTTGCCCCGACAGGTCAGGTCGAACGCAGATTCAGGATGATCGACGATCTCCAGACACACCTCGGCAACACCCGGCGTATAGACCAGGCCCAGTATCGACCGATCGCGGATCGGCACCTTGCTATTGACCCCGATCAACCCCTGGTAACGCCGCCGATAGTCCAGACCCTCGTCTTCATGGTCAATGCGATACAACGTTTATCCGAGCCATTCTCAGTTCATCGCCAGTAGCCGCCAACCATTAATTCTACGCCACCTCCCAAGAGCGCCGGCGCTGGACACGGGAGCGTCGCGACACAACTGTCCCAGCCGAACCACATCGTCCGAACGCAACTGCGGAGGGCCACACGACGACCAACAAGACCACCACTGCGTGCGTTCCACGTGGAACGTTAGCCCGCGCCGACTCGGCGTACCCCCGGCGACAACTACTTCTGCGCTTTCCACCTGGGTGGACTGCCCCTCACGCCACCAAGACTCGCGGAGGGCGGGCCATCGAGCGATGGGTAACTGCACTGGATGCATCCGTCAGCGCCCCGCGAGTGACTCAGAGTCATGCCTTGTGCGACGATGGGCGAACGGGTATTCTATGTACGTACACTGCCCATTCGTGCTGGGCGAACAAGGGGGAACTATGTCCGCACTGCCTGACGCGGCCCGCGATAAGAGCTATCCGTTCGCCTCGACGCCGCCGACCATCCGGTTGTTGCACGATGAGTCCGCGGCCCATCCGTTTGCGCTAGCAGTTGCCGCTGCCTGGTCCTGCTATGGCTCCAGACCGGCCAGGGTCGAGAGTGTCCTGAAGCTCATGGACGTCGGTCTCGACGACGGCGACGAGCTCCGACCGCACCGACGCTCGCGCGCCCAGCGGCTCTATCGAGATCTGTTTGACGCCGGCCATCACACGACCTTCCAACACGCGAACTTCGTCTTCATCCTCGATGGCGTGTCACGCCTCGCGATCTGGTCGTTCTTTCACCATCACCCGCACTACAACTCCGAGCAGGTCAGCCAGCGCTACCGCGAGGTCTCAGGTAAGGCGATGGTAACGCCAGGACTCTCCGAACGGCAGGAGGCGATCTATCGCGCCGCCACCGAACGAGCCATCGACGGCTATCGCAACCTCACCGAGATCCTCTCGCCGGGCCTCGCCGAGCGATACGCGAAGGTCTTTCCGTCTCGGGCCAAAGCGGCCGGCCCCGAGGCAGAGCGGCGAATCGCCGACGCGGTCCAGAAGCGCGCGCAGGAGGTGGCCAGGTACGTGCTGCCGTTGGCGACCCCCGCGCACCTCTACCACACGATCAACGGGCTGACCCTCCTTCGATACTACGTGCTGGCTAACCAGCTCGATGTGCCGGCGGAAGTGCGCTACATCGTCAACACGATGGTCGCTGAGGTCCTCAAGATCGATCCCTATTTCCTGGGAGCGCCGGGGTACGAGCTTGATCTTCAGATCCTCGGCGCAGAGGATACGATCGAGTATGAAGCACTCTCCGGGATGCAACAGACGATCGGAGCCCCGGCAGACGAGCGCTTCTTCGACGAATTTGACGCCGAACTCGGCGACTTTGACTCCCGTCTGGCGAGCTACAACGTCGACGCCGAAGCAACGCTGGCCAACGCTGTCCGCGCTGTCCTCGGGCGCGCGCATGACGAAATGACCGACGAAGACGCGCTGCTGGCAGTCCTCGATCCCGCGCGCAATCACTACCTTGGCCACCCACTCTTCCTGGCCATGAACTCGAAGCTGATGCAGACGATGAATCACGTCCCGTTCACGTTCCAGAAACGTATCAGTGGGGCTGAAGATGCCCAGAACCAGCGCCACCGTGGAACGTTGTCATCCGGGCCGGTGCTGGCTTCCCACATGCGGCGTGATCCCGACGTGATCGTTCCGCACGAGGTGGCCAGCAACGATCAGGCGCTCGAGGAATACCAGGCAACTGTTCGCGCGCTATGGGACGCAAAGAATCAGCTTCTCGACGACGGTGTCGCGCCGGAGCACGCCCTGTACTTACTCCCGAACAGCCATCGGCTCCGCTTCTACGAGACCGGCACGCTGCTGACCTACTACTGGAAGTGGGTGAAGCGCCTCTGCTACAACGCGCAGCGCGAAATCTTCGACACCGCGGCGCAGGAGACGGCACAGGTTCGTGTCGCGCTGCCAACGATCGGCGAGTTCGTGAGTGGTCCGCCGTGCGTGCTCCGGTCGAGGGCAGGCAACAAGCCGTTCTGTCCGGAAGGCGAGCGCTATTGCGGCATTCCAGTCTGGCGGGGGTTCGATCCCGACACACTCGTGGAACGTCGTATTCTGTAAGCCCCGCTCGTATCGCCGTCAAGCGCCCGCCGGCCCGGTCCGGCGGGCGTTCGCCTATACTCGGGATATATGACACCGCGCGCGTCGAAATAATGGGAGGGCATTCACGATGGAGTTCAAGGGCGATGTCACGATCCAGGCGCCCCGGGAGCGGGTCTACGCGTTTCTCACCGACCCGAACCAGGTGACCCAGTGTGCGCCCGGGCTCCAGAGCTTTGAGATCATCGACGAGGACCGCTTCAAGTGCACGGTCAAAGCGGGCGTCGGCATGATCAAGGGCACCTTCAACTTCGATATCACATTCCAGAAGCGCACCGAGCCGTCACATGCCACAATCCTGGCCGCCGGCAAGATGCCCGGGTCGGCGGTGTCGATGACGAGCACAATGGACCTCGCCGATGCCGGCGGAACCGCGACGGTGATGACCTGGGCTTCCGATGTGCGCGTGAGCGGGACGATCGCTGGAGTCGGCGCACGACTGATGGGCGGCGTTGCGGACCGAATGACCAAGGACATCTTCGGCTGCATCAAGTCGAAGCTCGAAACAGAAGACTGACACCAATGGCTGGTCTAGCGAGACGTCGGCCGCGTTTGCGCGCCCGACGGCATCGTGGCCTCCGCGTCGTCTGCCTTGCGAGCACGGTCTGCCCCCATACCGCCGTCGGCCCCCTGTAGTTCCTCGACAGATCCCCGTGGGAAGAAGAGCACGGTAATCACGGCGGCCACAACTGCCAGGCCCAGCATCGTCATAAAGACGATGTGCAGCGATGACGAGAGCGCAGTGGTCAGCTGGTGGAGAATGTCCGGTGTGAGGCTGGCGCGCACTTTCGCGTCGAGCAGCGCGTTCGCGCCTTGCATCGAGCCATCCATGCCGCTGAGGCGCGACGTGAGTTGCGCCGTCAGGAGCGTGCCCAGCACCGCAACGCCGATCGCGCCGCCGATCGTTCGAGAGAACTGCACGAGGGCAGTTGCAACACCACGCTGACCCCAGCCGACGGAGTTCTGAACAGCGATCAACATCGCGGTTGACGAAAGACCCATGCCAATACCGACGAGTCCGGAGCCGACGGCGGCCGGCCATCGGCCAGTGTCGGGGGAGACCAGCAGCAACGAGACGCTACCGGCGACTGCGGATAACGTCCCAGCAACGACCGAAAGGCGATAGCCGGCGCGCGTAATGATCTGACCCGAGACAACCGAGGCTGCCGACCAGCCGATCGAGAATGGCGCGATTGTCAGGCCGGCATCAATCGGCGTGCCTCCCAGCACACCCTGAATGTAAAGTGGCACGAACGACGAAATGCCAAACATCACGCCACCGATCAGCGTGCCCGCGCTGGTCACGACCGCCATGATCGGCGAGCGGAACATCCCCATCGGCATCATCGGGCTAGGGAAGTGGTTCTCGTGATAGATGAACGCCGCCACGAGGAGGGCGGACAGAACGATCATCCCGCCTGTCCGCGGGCCGAGCCACGAAGCACCCTCGCCAATTTCGAGCAGAGCGAAGAGGAATGCGGTGATCCCGGCTGTCAGCAGGATCGCGCCGAGATAGTCGATCCGGCTGCGCTCTCCGGTCCGCGTCTCATGGAGCGAACGCCACATCAGCGTTACCGACACGATGCCGAACGGCAGATTGAGGTAGAAGATCCAGCGCCAGTCGATGACCTGCACGATCAGGCCACCGAGCGTCGGGCCGGCAACCGCAGAAGCGCCCCAGACAGCCGAAAAGAGGCCGGCCATCTTGGCCCGTTCTTCGACCGAGAACAGATCGCCCAGGATCGTGAAGGTCACCGGCACGATCCCGCCCGCGCCGAGCCCCTGTATCGCGCGGAAGGCGACGAGTTGCTCCATACTCTGAGCAATGCCGCACAGCGCCGAGCCGAGGACAAACAGCGCAGCGCTGACGACGAACAGCGGCTTCCGACCATACATGTCGCTGAGGCGGCCGTAGAGTGGGACAGTGGTCGTCGAGGTCAGCAGGTAGGCGGAGAACACCCACGAATAGAGCGAAAGGCCGCCGAGCTGGCCAATGATGGTCGGCATCGCCGGACCGACAATGCTCGAATCGAGCGCGGACAGAAAGGTTCCCGCCATTGCCGCGATAATGACAAGTCGCCGGTTGGTCAGTCGCTCTCCAGTCAGAATACTGGACATAATCACCCCTCAACGTGTTGATGGTCGGGCGCTCGAGCCGAACGAAGGTTGGCCCGGTTCGAAAAGCCGCGCTATTGTAGCAGCGGGATTCGACCGCGCTGGGGACAGGAATGAAACAGGATACGGCCAGATGACGAATCAAGCACACGGGGCGGAGCCACGGTCGGTCGACCTGATCCACGATCTGATCGCACGAAAGCTGATCGATCGCGCGGTTCTGCTGGGAGAGGCACGGTGGCCGGGTTCGGGACCGCTCATCCGACTTGCGGCGGCATGGCCGGAACTATCTCCCGAGGAGCGGACAACTCGGCTGGCTTCAGGTGCGCCAGGTACCGCCGGGGAACTGCAGTCGCTGGCCGGCCTGCAACCAGACCTGGCCCAAATGATGGCGGAGCTGGAACAGTGGCGAGGCGCCAGCGCCACGTCGGAGGCCTTGGCGACCGGGCCAGAACCGGCAGCTCCCGAAGAAGGAGAAGCTCCCCCGGCGATCGAGTCGCCGAGCGGCACGCGCGCCGAGGCCGCGGACGCGCCTCGGCCGATCGCAGCTCACGCCATGCACGCGACTCTGGCTGACGTGGCAGTGGGGGAGCGGATGATCGCTGACAACTCGCGCATGATCGCCGATGAGCGAGCCATCGCAGAGGCCGCGGCGATGCTCGAACGAGTTCACCTGCGCGTGCAGCGATCGATCGAGGAGGCGACGAGGCTCGGCATGCCCGCACCGGCGCAACCGGAACCAGAGACCGGGGTGGTGGAGCGCGAGGGCGTCGACGCTCTGCTTGCCGACACGATGACACGCACCGTGACGACAGGGGTATCCAGAGCGAAGCTCCCTGAGCTGCGCCGCACAGCGGAGGCGTTCGGGCTGGAGTACGTGGAGCTGGACGCCGACCGGCTGTCGCGTGGCGAGCTCTACGGGCGGCTGGTCCGCTCGGGCTCTACGGTCAGGGCAACGGCTGGTCTGTTTCCCGCGGCGGTCGTTCGACCCGGAATGGTGGCGTTTATCGGGCGGTTGTTGCCGCGTCTATCCGAGCGGCTCGCGGGGGGGTACTGCGATATTCCGGGCACGAACGCGACCGTCCGGGTCCACCCGGGTTGCCGGATCATCGTCCTGGATCGCGACTGAGCGCCGGGGCTGAGATAGCAGGACGCGGGAGCGACCAGCCCCCGCGTCGTCATCGTCTAATATGGGATGGATTATCTGGGTTCTACCCGGCGACGTAGGAACGTCGCTCTATCATGCCGGACTGGCCGGCCATCCTCCCATTCCAGCAATCAGATCTGTCGTCTGATTACTGTGTGATTATGCTGTGCCTGGCCGAGGCCGAACGGGTTGCGTGTGTCTTACGGAAGCGGTTGTTCAGGCGCCCGGCCTGTGGTCATCTTCGAGGAGTGGGCAGCGTACCCAGAGGGCAATTCCACTGCCGGCTATGCCGAGGCGTCGCGTCACCTGCACTCCTCCTTCCTGTCGCGGTAGCAATCAGGATCAATAACGCGAGTGTAGTACCTTCCGCCAGAAAACGCAATCCCCATTCGCGACATCCGCGGCTTGCGCAATATGGATCCGCACGCGCGTCGTCGCGAAACAGCGCCGGCCGGAGCGTGCTGCCCCGGCCGGCGAAGAGATCTCTGAATAGCAGTGGAGGCTAGCTCGGGGAAGCGACCTCGTAGCCCGCCTCGGACAGCCCGGCGACGAGCACCGCGTCGGTTACAGCGTCGCTGGCCCGGACGGTGACGACCTTGGTGGGAATATCGACGCTGACCTGCTCGACTCCGTCGATCTGGGTCAGTTCGCTGGTGATCGCGCGAACGCAATGCTCGCAGCTAACATCTGGGACGATGAACGTCTTCTCTACCATCTTGCCTCCTCGACATGATCACAACTTATACCCCGGTGGGGTATCCGATTGTATTCTAGCATACGGGGATTCCGATGTGTCAAGCGGTTCGTCGGGCATACTCTGATCATCCTCGCCGGGGACGGAGTGGCCGGCGGATCCCC
>CALMXF010000261.1 GCA_937870985.1 uncultured Chloroflexota bacterium | reverse complement strand
TGAGGATCACGTTCTTCGTCAACAGTATCGTCGGTTATGTCGATAATCCGTCCGCGCTCTACACTCGCGCCTTCGCGAACAGCCTCGCCACGCTCGGCAACAATATCCGGGTTGTCGAGGAACGCCAGAATGAGATGCTTACCCGGACTCTCCGAACAACCGGATCCCGGGCATCGCGCCACGTCTACGAACGCTTCCCGCTGCTGCAACACAGCACCTACGATCCGCGGACTGGCGCCCCACTTCTCGAATGGCTCAGTCGCGAGGTGTCGCTGATCGACATTGCCATCGCAGTTCAGGGGGTCAACACGGAGCTCACACGATGGATCGCCAACATCTCCCGCGAGGGGCTCACCCGCGCGTTTCTCGTCTGGGAACCCGAAGCGCTCGATGAGAGTGACATTGTTGCGCTGGAGTTGGAGAAGTTCGATATCATCCTCGCCCCAACGCCGATTGCCCGTCTCCCCTCGCTCGCAGTGCAGCCATCACTCGCCGAGCAGGATCTCATCGACGATATCGATCTCGCCCTTGCCGGCCCTCTAAGCGATAACCTCGCCGATGCCGACGCTGCGGCGGCAACCTTCGAGCGCGATTTCGCCGCGCGCATCAGTTGAGCGCGAGCCCTACTGCGATTTGAGAGAAAGCCAGTTTGCGAATTGCTTGTCGACAGCTTCCTGATGCTTGAACCACCAGTCAAAGTCGACGATGAACTGCAGTTCCCGGTTCGCCGGAAACGACGGTAGCTCGCGCGCGACGGCCGGATCCATCAGCTTGAATGCGCCCGCATTCACCGGCCCGAACGGCGCCAACGAGGCAAATGCCGCGCACACCTCCGGGCGTGTCGCGAAGTTGATGAAATCCATCGCGACGTTGCGGTTCACGCTCCCCTTCGGGATCACCCATGCGTCCCCGGATAACGCGCCACCGTTCCAGCTAATATCGACCAACACTCCATCCTGCCTGACTCGCTCGACGCGTGAATGCCATGCCGCGGCCATGCTGACATCCCCGGTATTCAGCAGTTGGGCTGGCTGTGCGCCCTGCTCCCACCAGAGCGTGACCGCGTCGCGGATACGCTCCAGTGAAGCAAGCGCGCGATCAACGTCCAGCGGGTACAGATCCCCCAGCGCGACGCCATCGGCGATCAGCGCAAACTCCAGCGTTGTCTGTGCCTGCTGATGGAGCCCTCGGGCGCCCGGATAGCTTGCCAGATCCCAGAAATCAGACCATCCGCTCGGGGCTGGCTCATCGGGCCAGGTACCCTGGCGATAGGCAAGCACCGTCGAGTAATACGCCGACCCAATCGCATGGTCGAACTGAATCCCGTGTTCGATCCCGGTCGTCTGGATAACGTTGTAGTCGAGCTCGTCGAGAACTCCGAGGTTGGCGAGCGGCAACACATCTTCGAGCAGGATATCGCAGACATCCCACTTCACCACCGACGACTCGACCTGTGACTTCAACGAATCGATGTCGGTCTTTCCAACTGTCACTTTCGCGCCAGTGAGCCGCGCGAACGGCTCAAAGATCGCCAGTTGCTGCGCGAGCTGATAATCCCCTCCCCAGCTTGTGACCGTGATCTCCCGGCCCTGCCAGATCATCGGGTTGTCGTACCCCGCAACAGCCGGAACCACCACCTCGGTTGGCTCCGTTGTCGGTGTCGCCACCGGCGGCGGCGTCCCCACGCCCGGTGTCGCTGACCTCTCCGACCGACACGCTCCGAGAAGCCCGATCCCCGTCAGCAGCCCGGCCATCCGAATGAAGTCACGCCGGCTTTGACGGTGCTGGAGGGCAGGCTTCCACCTGTCTGACGCCGTCACCCCGCATCATCCTCGTCTTCAGTGACCGATTCCACATCATCACCCCCAACGAGCCGGCCACGAATCGAGCCGACCGTCCGCGCCACAAGCCCGCCAAGCTCGACCGCCTCCCGGCTGACAAACTCGCGCCAGTACGTATTGACCTGGCCCATCTGGCGAAACTTCCGGTAGCGCTCCGTCGCTAACTTGCGCCCGCTCGTCCCCTGAATCTCCGCCAACGCTGCCACCAGCGCGTCACGAACCAGTGCCGCCGCGAGATCCGGATCAGTGTGCGCTCCACCAGCTGGTTCACGCACGAGAACATCGGCCACCCCGAGCCGCCTACAATCGGCGGCGGTGATCTTCAATCGCTCAGCGACCTCCGGCGCACGCTCGACATCCCGATAGAGGATCGCCGCGGCCCCTTCTGGCGCGATCACGGAATAGATCGCCCGTTCCTGCATCAGTACCCGGTCAGCAACACCAAGTGCCAGCGCGCCGCCGCTTCCGCCCTCGCCGATAATGATCGAGATCACGGGAACCGGCAGCGCGCTCATTTCAGCCAGACATTCACTCAACGCCGCGGCGAGGCCACGCTCCTCGGACTCGATCCCAAGGAACGCGCCGGGGGTATCCACCAGCGTGACCAGCGGGCAGCGCAAACGCTCCGCCAGCCGCATCATTCGCAGTGCCTTGCGGTATCCCTCTGGAAGAGCCTGACCGCCACGGCGGGCAGGATCGCCGTGACCCCGCTCCAATCCGACGAGCACAACGCCCCGGCCGGCGATCTCACCAAGGCCGGCAACGACCGCTGGATCGTCGCCATAGACTCGATCACCATGAAGCTCGATAAATTGCGGGCTGAGACGCTGAATATAGTCCAGCGCCGTTGGGCGATCCGGATGCCGCGCGATCTGAACGGCGTCCCAGGCCGGCCGCTCGTGGGAAGGCGGGGTGCGCGTCTGCGGCGCACTGACGGTCACCCGCGCGTCCGCCGCCAGCAACCTCAGGGTCGTCGCGAGCACATTCCGCATTCGCGGGCGCTCGACAATATCATCCACGAACCCGCGAGCGAACAGGAACTCGGCACTATGCGATCGACGGACATCATCGTCCGACCCATCCTTGGACACCCCCTTGATGACACGCGGGCCGGCGAACCCGATCAGCGCCTCCGGCTCGGCCAAGAGGATGTCCCCCTGCGAGGCAAACGACGCGTAACCTCCGCCAGTCGTCGGATTCGTCAGAATCGAGATGTACGGCACATGCGCGTCGTGCGCCCGACGCGCTGCGGCTGCTGTCTTCGCCATCTGGACCAGGCTGAGCATGCCCTCCTGCATCCGCGCGCCACCGCTTGCGGTGATCGTCACGATCGGGATCTTGCGATCGGTCGCCATTTCGAATGCCTGTGCGACCTTCTCGCCGACGACCGAGCCCATGCTCCCGCCGAGGAAGCCGAAATCGAGCACCGCGATCACGACCTCACGGCCCTGAATAGTCCCTCGGCCGGTCACCACGGCTTCCGCCAGCCCAGTCTTTGCTCGCGCTCGCTGAACGCGATCGCTATACGGCTCGAGGTCCGAGAAGCCCAACGGGTCAACCGACACGAGGCGCGCGTTCGTCTCCTCGAATGTCCCAGGATCGATCAGGTTTCGGATGTGTTGCATCGCCGGGATCGTCGCGTGAAATCCACAGGCAGGGCAGACCCGAAATCGGGTCCAGAGATCGGTGTCACCGACCTGTTCCGCGCACCGCGGGCATCGCTCGACCACGATGTCTTCGACGCTCGCAGCCCGCTCGGATGACACGCTCATTCGCCCACCTCTTAGCTTCCCAATTGTGATTGCGCAGATCGTAACAAATAGAGCTGGTCAGGCACTCCCTATTCGGAGAGTCGCCATCGTAGCGCACGAACTCGCGCCACATCCACAGGATTCGCAACCAGGCCATCGACCTTCAGCCACGACCCGACAATCACTCCCGCAGCGGGTGGGACGTAGTCCGTCACGTTCGCGTCGCTAATTCCCGAACCGACGTAGACTGGCGCCGATGTCGCAGCGACAGCCCGCCGAACATCCTCCGGCAACGCCGCAGACCCGGTCGCTGTCCCGGTCACAATAACCGCGTCCGCCAACCCCCGCTCGACCGCGTCAGCAACCGCCTGCTCCATGCTCTGTGAGCCGAGCGGCACTGCGTGCTTCACGAGCACATCTGCGAGAATCCGGATATGCTCAGCGTTCAGCGCCCGGCGCATCCGCAGCGTCTCGGCTGCCCGACCGGTGATGATCCCCTGATCGGTCAGCATCGCGCCACTGTGGACATTGACTCGAATGAAGTCCGCCCCGCTGGCAACCGCAATCGCCAGAGCGGCGCTCGCGTCGTTCCGCAATACATTGACGCCGATCTCGACCGGAATATCGGCGCGCAGCTCGCGACAGATCGCCGTCATCGCCGCTACAGTGATTGACGGCACGCTGTCGGAGAAGAATGGCACGTCATGGAAATTCTCGATAATGACCCCGTCAGCGCCGCCCTCGAGCAACGCTCGCGCGTCTCGTCGCGCCCACGCTAGACATTCGTCCAGTCCCTGATGTGATCGAGGGCTTCCTGGAAGAGGCGGCAGGTGGACAACGCCGATCAGTCGCGCCATTGGGTCAGCTCATGCTCAGGTAGCCGAGCGCGAACGCGCCGACCGCCACAAACAGCATGACCCCCGCGAAGAACGTGTATCCGCCGCGGTCACGCCGCGCGCGCTTCGTCTTCGCGACGTACTTCGTCCAGATGAGCGAGATCGCGGTGATCAACGCGGCGCCGGATAATCCAAAGTAGACCATTCCCGGCCCCTTCTCCCAACTATGTCGCCAGCGGATATTATAGCCAGCAGCCCCGCAGGTCGATCGAGGGAGGCAGAAATGCAAGCCGGAGAACCGCGATTCAGCCTGGCCGAGCTCGAGGAGTCGAGCGGGCTGAATACACGCACCATCCGTTTCTACATCGAGCAGGGTCTGGTCCCGCCCGCCCTCGGCCGCGGCAGATCGCGCTACTTCACTCCCGACCACCTTCGCATCCTCGCCGAGATCGCGCATCTTCGAGACCAACGTCTGAGCCTCAACGAGATTCGCGCCCGCCTCACGATCGCCGCTACCCCCACTCAGCTCGATAGCGAGGAGTGGCGTCGCCTGCGCCTGCATCCGGACCTGGAGCTCCACGTGCGGGCCGGCGCGCCGGAGGGCATCCTCCAGCTGGCTGCGCGCATCACTGCGCTCGCCGCCGAGTGGATCGGAGACGACGAGATCCACCCGGACTGATCCTCGGCAATCCTGCGCCGCGTACAATTGACGCTGGCGACGTGGCGTCCAGCTACCTGGCGGAGATGACGACGTGAGCGAATCCGGACACTATCTGGCGCTGGAGATAATCACGAGCGTCTTCACCGAAGCCGGCTTTTACGCGTATCGCACGCTCGACGATGAGAATCGCTGGAGCGTTGCTATCGACATCGAAGAGGGCCACATTGATGTTCGGATCGGCCCGGATGGCTACGACCTCGATGTCTGGGCTGTCTCGCCCGGGTTGTTCGTCGACGAGGAAGATTCGCGCCGTCGCCACGCGCTGGAGCGACTGGCTCGCATCTCGATCCCGGGTTTTCGCCGTGGCTTCCTTGAGGAGAATCAGACCCTGGAGTGGAGCGAGCGCGATCTGGGCCTGTCCTTGCGAGCATCGTTCAGTGTGCCTTTCTCGGCCGCCTCGCGCTTGCCCGGGCTGGCGCTCGAACAGCTCGGTGAGCTGAACAACCATCTGCGAACGATCGAGCGACGCATCGGCAGCTAGTGTCATGCACGGATTCAGGATGGGCGGAATGAGCGACACGTTAGCGCAGTGGCAGCGCGCAATCCGCATTGCCCGGCAACAGGAACCGGCCGACCTTTGCCTTCGCGGCGGCACGGTGATCAACGTCTTCACCGGCGAGCTCGAACGCTCCGATGTCGCTATCGCTGATGGGCGAATCATCGGCGTCGGCGATTTTCCCGACGCTATCAACACTGTGGACGTTCAGGGCGCGCTCCTCGCGCCGTCGTTCATCGACGGCCACATTCACACCGAGAGCTCGCTGCTCTGGATCACCCAGTTCGCCCGGGCAGTCGTGCCCCATGGCACCGGCGCGATCGTCACTGATCCGCATGAAATCGTGAACGTCGCCGGCCTGGCGGGCTTCGACGCACTCGTCGCCGCCAGCCGTGACCTCCCGATCGACATCCGGTTCACCGTCCCATCCTGCGTCCCTGCCAGTCCGCACGAGACAGCCGGCGCAGTGATGACGCCTGCGAACATCGCCACCGGACTTTCGAGCAATGCCACCGTCGGTCTCGGCGAGCTGATGAGCTTCCCTGGCGTGCTGGCTGGCGATCCCGAGATCTACGAGCGACTGCGCGTGTCGGCCGGCCGCCTGCGCGACGGTCATGCGCCCGGACTACGCGGTCATGACCTGGATGCCTACGCCCTCTCCGGCATCACCAGCGACCATGAATCTTCCGTTCTGGAGGAGGGTCGCGAGAAGCTCCGGCGTGGCATCTTTCTGATGCTCCGCGAGGGCTCCAGCGCCCGCAACGCGCTCGATCTCCTGCCGCTCGTTGACGACATCACCTGGCCACGCTGCTGTTTCGCCAGCGACGACCGCGACTGCGCGATGCTGCTCTCCGACGGCCACATGGACGCTACGCTGCGCAAGGTCGTTGCCGCCGGCCTTGACCCTGTCCGCGCGATTCAGATGTCGACAATCACGACGGCGACCTACTGGCGACTCGACAATGTCGGCGCGATAGCACCGGGATACTGGGCCAACATCGTCGCCCTCGACGATCTCACGACTTTCAACGTCGCGTCCGTTTTCTATCGCGGCGTGCGCGTCGCCAATCAGGGCGCAGCGGAATTCGATGTCAAGACCGATATTCCCGATGAGCTACGCAATTCCGTCCACATCCACGACCTGACCGCCACCGATATCCGGCTGCCGGCCGACACGGCTCGCCTCGCCGTTGGCGCGATCGACGGCCAGATCGTGACGCGGCTCTGCGAGGTCGAGCCCGAGCTTGATGGCAACTTCGCCGTAGCCGCGCCCGACCGCGATCTCCTGAAGCTTGTCTGCGTCGAGCGGCACCATGCGACCGGGAACGTGGGCGTCGGTTATGTCCAGGGATTCGGGCTACGATCCGGGGCGCTCGCGTCGTCCATCGCGCATGACGCTCACAACATCGTCGCCGTCGGGGCCAGCGACGAGGACATCCTCACCGCTATCCGCGCTGTCGCGGAGACTCAGGGCGGTCTCGCAATCGTTCGCGACGGCCAGCTGGTCGACCGCATGCCTCTTCCCATCGCCGGCATCCTCAGCGACGAACCGCTGGAAGTCGCGGCGGCGACCTACGAGCGGCTTGAACAACACGCCCGCGATCTCGGCTCGACATTGCATTCGCCCTTCGGCCTTCTCGCGTTTCTCGCGCTCTCCGTCATTCCCGAGGCGCGCGTCACCGATCAGGGGTTCGTCATCGTATGAGCGCTGAGACGTCCAAACGCCGCCCTTCTGGAGAGATCGACGAGCTTCTCGTTCAGTCCATCGGTCGTTGGGGCTTTCTCGTCGCGGCGCTCGTCATCGTCTACGACATCCTGTTGCTGCGCGGCTACCCGTTCCCATCTGCCATCGAGAATCTGCGCAAGCCGGCCTATACCATCGCCGCCGTCCTGCTGGTGATCGCCGTCATTATGATCACGTTCCTCGGCTACCGGCTGATCACAATGCGCGTCGCGACGACCCGGCGGCAGATCTATCCCGTGTTCCTGCCGGCAACCGCGCTGTTGGCGAGCGTCATCGGCGTCTTGCTGATGACCGTTCCCAAGTAGCGGCGAACCTTGTGTTCACCCCTCCCGGCATCGGTCTCGTGTTCGCCACTCCCCGCGTAAACGCTATGTTCGTCCTCCGCACGCCGCGCGAGGATTGATGAACGAGGAGCAGATGATCGAAGATCACCCCGGCGCAATAGCCCTGTCATTCGATGTCGGCGGCACCTTCACCGACTTCGTCGCCATTGACACCGCGACCGGCGCTGTCGCCGCCCGCCACAAGGTGCTGACCAACGCCCGTTACCCAGCCCGTGGCGTCGTTCGCGGCTGGCAGGAAATGGCCAGCGCTGGCCTCGACGCGACGTCGGTCCACTTTGCCGTCCACTCGACCACCCTCGTCACCAACGCGCTGATCGAGCGCAAGGGGGCAACGACGGCACTGGTCACGACCCGCGGCTTTCGCGACATTCTCGAGCTCGGCCGCGAGCAGCTCTACGACATCTACGACCTCTTCGCCCCGCCGCCCGACCCGCTCATCCCACGCCCGCTGCGGATGGAGGTTGTCGAGCGTATCGACGCTGCCGGCACGGTCCTGCAAGCTCCCGATCCTGCTTCGATCGCGGCCGTCATCGACGAGCTCCGCGCGACTGGCGTTGCCTCGGTTGCCATCGTCTTGCTCCATGCCTACCGCAATTCCGTCAACGAGCGCGCTATCGCCGTTGCCATTCGCGCGGCACTGCCGGACCTCGCCATCTCCCTCTCCTCCGACATCGCCCCGATCGCGGGGGAATACGAGCGCGCCTCCACCACAGCAGCCGACGCCTTCACCAAGCCGCTCGTCCGCGACTACGTTGGCGAGCTGGAGCGCGCTCTCGGAGAGTCCAGCATCCCGGCCGCGCTCTACCTGATGCTCTCCTCCGGCGAGATTGCCTCCGCCCCGACCGCGATGGCTCGCCCGATTCGCCTGCTGGAGTCCGGCCCGGCAGCCGGCGCGATCGCCGCCGCCTGGGCAGCTGCCTCGGCGTGACGTCGATCGGCCCGGAGCGCATGGATATGCTCTTCGAGCG
>CALMXF010000260.1 GCA_937870985.1 uncultured Chloroflexota bacterium | reverse complement strand
GGGCCCCGCAATGGTCCCGACATCTGGGGCAGCGGCTTCCTCCCCAGTTCCTATCAGGGCGTGCCATTCTCCAGCGGCCCGCAACCCATTTTTGATGTGAACAGCCAGCCCGGCGTCACCGTCGACCGCCCGCGCCGCATCGCGGATACGGACTGCCTCGCCGACGACGACGGCATTCAGCCGGCCCCAGGCATCTGCCTCGGCCTGACTGATGCGCTCCTCGGCGGCAAGCACGCGCTGTTCGGCCTCTTTCAGATCCGGTGTTATGTAACGCTCGGCGTTGACCAGCGTCTGTTTACGCAGATAGTCATCCGGAACCGGCTCCCGGCTAGCGTTCGAAATCTCGATGTAATAGCCGAACACCTTGTTGAAGCCGACCTTCAGCCCCTTGATCCCTGTCCGCTCTCGTTCTCGCTGTTCCAGCGTGGCGATGTAGGTTCTATCGCGGGCCAGCAACTCGCGTAATCCATCGAGCTCGGCACTGTAGCCGGAACGGATCACCCCGCCGTGGGAAAGCAGGCTGGGCGGATCGGCCGCCAGGGCGCGCCCGATTTCGTCGGCAGCACGATCGACGACGGGTATATCGCGGACGATCGGCGGTGGCACGCTACGACCGACCAGATCCGCAAGCCCCGGCAGCCGGCGCAGCGACTCGCCGAGCGAAGCCATCTCGCGAGGCTGGGCCTGAGTGTTGACGACACGGTTGATGATCCGCTCGATGTCGCCGATACCGCGGAGCTGATCTCGGAGCTGACTCCGCAGTAATGCATCCTCGACCAGCCACTCTACCCCGTCGTAACGCTGCTCAATATCATCGCGCTCAAGCAGCGGCTGACCAACCCACTGACGCAACAGTCGCCCGCCGAGTGGGCTGCGGGTCGCGTCGAGCGTCTGGACGAGTGTCGTCCCACCTCCACGCGATGTCGATTCAACGAGCTCGAGATTGCGTCGAGTCTGCGCGTCGAGGCTCATGAAACGAGCGGTAGAGTAAGTCGACAGCGTCGTGATCTGCCGCAGGCTGGCGATCTGAGTGGATTGCAGATAGGCCATCAGCGCCCCAGCCGCCCGCGCTGCCAGTGGCGCATCTTCACAACCAAATGGCTCCAACGTGGTAACCCCGAAGTGCTCGCAGAGCGTCTCGCTTGCGGCATCGAGCCGCCAGCTACTGGCGGCGACCGCCGAGCGAGTGACTTCAGCGGGGATCAGGGTTGCCAGCGGATCGTCGTCGCGACAGAGGAGCTCGGCGGGCTGCAGTCGCAACAGCTCGCGTCCGATCGCGTCGGCCAGCGCGCCATCGCCAGCGTCCAGCTGGGTCGTAGCAAACTCCCCGGTGGTCAGGTCGGCGTACGCCAGCCCGGCGCGCTCGCCATCGCTGAGCAAGGCGACGATGTACGAGTTCCCCGAACCAGGAACAAACGCGGGGTCTGTGACTGTCCCCGGCGTGACAACGCTTGTCACCTGCCGCTCGATCAGATCACGACCATTTGGCTGGGTGAGCTGTTCGGCAATCGCGACCTTGTGGCCGGCAGCCAGCAGCCGGGCGACGTACCCCTCGGCTGCGTGGTACGGAATGCCGGCCAGCGGTATCCGGTTCCCCTTGCCCATCTCGCGGGATGTCAGCGTAATCCCGAGCACTCGGGCGACCGTCTCCGCGTCGCTATCGAACGTCTCGTAGAAATCGCCAAGCCGGAAGAACACGATGATATCCGGATACTGACGCTTGATCGCCAGGTACTGACGGCGGACGGGGGTCATCGGGCAGCCGATCGGCTCGCTCGACGAGCGTTGTTCGTGGCGTGGCTTCGTGCCGGCATGTGCCCCCCTGCTTCGGTCACGAAATGGTGACCAGGAACAACTGCCCGACGACCAATGCTGGTCCACGCGGCATGCGTGATTCTCCTCATCCCGCGGCGATTGTCAGGCGGAGGCAAGGCCGTTCCGCATGCCAGCTTGACCAACAGCACATCAGCAGACGGTCACCTGTGAGCCGCGGTCGGTCTTGACGACATCGATCCGGGTTGGGAACAGCTCGCGGATCTCGCCGATGTGCGTGATCACGAGGATCGTCTGGAAATCATCCTCGATCGAGCGCAGCGCCTCGATCAGCCCGTCGCGTCCGCGGGCGTCCTGCGTCCCGAACCCCTCGTCGATGACGAGCATGTCGATACTTGCGCCAGCCCGGCGAGCCAGTAGCTTCGACAGAGCGACTCGGATTGCGAAGTTAACCCGAAATGCCTCGCCGCCACTATAGAGCGCGTACAACCGTTCGCCGGCCTCGTCGCGGATGATGATGTCGAGCGTCTCCGCGACTGAATCACGCGACTGTAATTGACGCTGCGATCGGAAGGACACCTCGAGCTGGCCGGTCGACATCTGACGAAGCAATCGGTTGGCTTCGTCCTCGAGCTCCGGCAGCACGCCCTCGACGATCATCGCCTGGATGCCGTTGCGGCCGAAGGCTTCCACCAGCACCTTCGTCGCGCCGTAGTCAAGCTCCAGCCCCGTTGCCTCGCGATCCAGCTCATCGCGATGGTCCTGCAGCCGATCGAGCGTGTTGATGCGACCTTCCAGATGGCCCTGCCGCGCGATCAAAGCGTTCTTCTCTCGCGTCAATCGGTCCAGAGCATCGTTCGCGGTGTCGTATCGATCGCGCAATCCCGGATCGCGTGGGTTCTCGCGCCTGATCCGCTCCAGCTCTCCAACGGTCTCGGAATGGGCCGCTTCGCGCTCGGCAATCTGCATTCCGATTTCGGCGATGACCGCCTCAGCCTGATTCGCGCCCGAACGCGCGTCGACCAGCTCGGCCCTGCGGCTGGCAAACGGAGCGAGCTCACGCTCATTCCGCGCCGCGTGCTCTGCCACCCGAGCATCGTAGCCAAGCGCTCGACGCGCCGCGAGCACTACGATCAGTTGCGATCGCGCACCGGTGGCGAAATCGCCCGCGGTCAATCGTGTCTCGAGACGCTGCTCCTCGGCAATCGCGAGTTGCAGGCGTTGCTCTTCGGCTTCGCGTCCGGCGAGCTGGCCGGTAATCTGGCCGATCAATGCGACCCGGCCGGCGTTGTTGTGCGCGACCTGCTCTAGCGCCTTCTGCTCCAACTTCAGTCGCTCGCCCTGTTCCTGAAGCTCTTGCAGCATCACCTCGTTCGCCTGCCCCCGCTCGCGAAGCGATTGCCCCTCGCCCATCCAGCCCTCACGGATCTGATCGCGGTCGTGCTCGCTCAACGGCCGGCGACAGGTCGGGCAGATAGCATCGATCTGGTCGAGCCGGCCAAGATTCTCATCAATACCCCCCAACTGGGCGAGTAGTTGACGGTTGCCGCCATCGACACTCGAATACTGGCGGCGCAACCTGGTGAGATCCTCGTCGATCCGGGCCAATCGTGCCGTCGGGTCGCCGGCCTCGTCCAGCTCGGTCTGTAGCGTCACTCGCTCTTTCGACCGCTGGTCGAGCCTTGCCAGCTGTTCGTTAGCGGATCGCGCCTCGTGGCGGGCGGCATCGACCGCCCGGCGCAACAACGCCTCCTCGGCGTCAATCGCGCGCTGCGCGTCGTGGGCTATCTGCTGCTGGGCCTGATCGTCACGCCCAAGCGCTGCCAGTCGTCCGACTTCCGCGCCCCAATGCTGGGATTCCTTCCAGCCGCGCTCGATCTCATCTGCCTGCGCCAGCACCACGCTGAACCGCTCTCGCGCCAAACGTTGCCCGGCCAGTCGCGACCGTAGATCGCCGAGCTCCCGCTCCTCGCGATCCGCCTGCGCCGCCCTCTCAGCGATCTGACGCTGGACAAGATTCTCGGTCTCCAGCTGCAGCCTCAACAGCTGGGTCTGCTGCTGGGCGATGTCCAGCTGCTGCCCGAGGTCAGTCAGCTGCCTCATGGTGACGGCGAGCTCATCCATGACCGATGGTCGTTCCGTCAGCTGGCTATCGAGCTCGTCCATCTGGCCCCGGATCGCAGACAGGCGTTCGCGCAGGGCGCGCTCCTCCTGCTTCGAGAGCTCCTGGAGGTCGTCATACTCGCGCAGATTGAGGATATTGCCGAGGATCTTCTTACGGTCGCGCGGGGGCTTTTCGGTAAACGAGTCGGCTTTGCCCTGCAGGATGAACGCAGAGTTGACAAATGTCTCATGATCCAGATTGAGCAGCCGGCTGATCTTCTCCTGGGTGTGGCGGGCAGAGTCACCGGTGATCTGCGACCAGGTGTCGTCCCCGGGGGCGCGCGCCTCGAGCTCAATCGTGAGCCGGCCGGCGCCGTGTGTCGACCGACGGCGGAAGACACGGTACTCACGGTCCCCGAGCCGGAAGACGAACGTGACTTCCATCTCGATCGCGCCGATCGAGATGACATCCCGGTCGCTGGGTGTCCTGGTCTCGCCCCAGAGCGCCCAGGTGATCGCGTCGAGCAGAGCGGACTTCCCCGCTCCGTTATCGCCCGAGAGACACGCGATCCGGATATTGGTGAAGTCGATCGTCGCTTCGTCACGGTAGCTGAGGAAATTCCTCAGCGTGAGCTGTAATGGAATCATGGCACTCTACCCAGGTCGATAGTGAGGCAAGAAAAGCCTGCCCGTGTCGGTCAAGTATACTGTTGCCAACCGCGAACGAACGCGAAGAGAGTGAGGCTCTTTCCCCGCCGATGCTGGATATCACCTGGCGCCTGCTGGTGGTTCTTTTCCTCGTGTTGCTGAATGCGTACTTCGTTGCAGCGGAGTTCGCGCTGGTGAGCGTGAGACGGACGCGCATCGAGCAGCTCGTCGCCGAGGGAAATATGCTGGCCCGGATCGTTCACCGGGCACTGAATGACCCGAACCGGTTCATCTCGGCTGCCCAACTTGGCATCACGATGGCGAGCCTTGGACTCGGCTGGGTCGGCGAACCAACACTGGTGCGGTTGATTGGGCCGGCGCTGGAGTCGTTCCTCCCGCAACAGCTCGTATTCATCTCATCGCACGCTCTCGCGGTCTTCTTTGCCTTTGCGCTGATCACGCTTTTCCACCTCGTCCTTGGCGAGCAGGTGCCGAAGATGCTCGCGTTACAGCGCCCCGAGCCGGTCATTCTGGCGACCGCTCAGGTCACCGAGCTCGTCTCGATCGTCTTCCGACCATTCATCTGGATCGTGTATTGGGCGACGGAGCTTGTGCTACGACCACTCGGGCTGCGCTATGAGGGAGAAAAGCACCTCGTCTACACAGTCGAGGAGCTGGAGATGCTCGTGACAGCGTCCGCCGAGGGCGGACAGCTCGACGAGAGCGAGCAGGAGATGATTCACCGCGTCTTCACGTTCGCCGACCTCGATGCCCACCAGGTCATGGTTCCGCGAACCGAGGTCGTCGGTGTGCCGGTCGATATCACGCTTCCGGAGCTCGCAGATATGGTCGCCCTTGAGGGACGTTCGCGGTTCCCGGTCTATCGCGGCTCGATCGACGACATAGTCGGCATCGTCTACGTCAAGGACATCATCAAGGCTCTTCAGCTCGATGCCGCAGAACCATTCCACGTCCGAACGATCACCCGCGAGGCGCTGATCGTTCCGGAAAGCCTCGCGGTGGACGAGGTGCTGGCGGACATGAAGGCGCGACGCATGCACATGGCAGTTGTCATCGACGAGTTCGGCGGCACGGCCGGGCTGATCACGCTGGAGGATATCCTCGAGGTCATCGTCGGCGAGATGCAGGACGAATTCGAACGCCCGGAAACCGATATCGCCATCGCCACGGACGGCACGGCGCGAGTCAATGGGCTGGTTCTCATCAACGAGTTCAACCGGCGACTGGACGCGACCATCGATGACCCCAATGTCGCTACCATCGGTGGGTTCGTCTTCGGTCACATCGGCCGAAAGCCAGAGCTGGGCGACGAAATCGTCACCGAAGGGCTACGCTTTCGTGTCGAGGCGCTCGATGGTTTGCGCATCGCTCAGCTGACTGTCATTCCAGTTGGGTCGGCAGGGGAGCGGTCAAGTCGCCGGGATGACGCCACGCAGCACGGGTGATCGTGCCTACGCGATCAACAATCCGAGCCTGCGGACAAATTGACGGACATTGATCGTCCAGCCGACGCCCCAGACACGAGGAACAAGCACGCGTTCGTCCTCACGATTCCAGGCTCGTTGGCGCACCCGATCAGGCGTCGGGAGACGAAAGTCGTACGGCACGCCGAGCGCTTCGCCGTGCCAATCGCGATCTTCGGGCGCTCGCCCAAGCTGATCGACGAGCGCTACCCCGACGACCACGGCCAGCGCTATCCCTGCCAATCGACGGATTCGCCGTATCATGATCACTCCTGTTAACACGGAACCGCCGGCCGGCCAGCACGCAGAATAGCGCAGGGCGAGGCGCTCCGCTCCGTGCGTACGTACGTAGTCACCTTGACACTGTCCCAGTCCGGCTTCTAAGATCAGTCAGACACTGCTTGAGTTGTTCAGCCTGAAACAACGGTTGACCCGCGATCAAGCAACGCGCCAGGGTCGGCGCGGTTCTCGAACGTTACCAACTGAAGCCCAAATGGAAACAAGGAGCAACGAGAATGGAATATGTTCTCATTGCGCTCGCTTCCGCGGTGCTGGGCGGCGCCATTGCAGCATTGCTGACGAGAGCTCACTTGCAATCGAGCGCAAGCTCGATGGTCGGCAAGGCGAACCTCGAGGCGCAGCGCATCACTGAGGAAGCAGAAGCGCAGCGACGCGAAACAGTTCTTGAAGCCAAGGACGAAGCGATCCGGATCCGCAACGAGATGGATCGCGAGGTTGCTAACCGACGCCGCGACACCGAACGGATGGAGCGGCGGATCGAGCAGAAGGAAGAACAGTTCGATCGCAAGACCGAACAGGTCGATCGTCGGGATCGCAACCTGGAGCGTCGCGAAAAAGAGCTCGACCAGCGCGAAGGCGAGCTCAAAACCTTTCAGGATCGCCAGGAAGAGGAGCTACAGCGGGTCGCCATGATGACGACCGACCAGGCCCGCGAGGTTCTGCTCCGGCAAACCGAGGATGACATGCGCGATATCCTCAATCGTCGGGTCCACGAGCTCGAGCAGGAGGCCAAGGCAGAAGCAGACCGCCGCTCACGCAAGATCCTGGCGACAACCATCCAGCGTATTGCCAGCGACTACATCGCCGAATCGACCGTCTCGGTCGTCCCTCTCCCGAGTGACGACATGAAAGGACGTATCATCGGCCGCGAGGGTCGTAACATCCGGGCGCTCGAACAGGCGACTGGCTGCGACCTGATTGTCGATGACACGCCCGAAGCGGTCACACTCTCCGGGTTCGACCCGGTGCGGCGAGAGATCGCCCGACGGGCGCTGCTCAAGCTGATACAGGACGGCCGGATCCATCCGGCTCGGATCGAGGAGGTCGTCAACAAGACTCGCCTCGATCTCGAGCAGGTCATGCGCGAAGAGGGCGAGAAGGTCGCCTACGAAGCCAATGTCCAGGGTCTGCACCCGGATCTGATCAAGCTGCTGGGACGGTTGAAGTACCGCACCAGCTATGGCCAGAACGTCCTGGCTCACTCTCTGGAAGTGTCGTTGGTCGCCGGGGCACTGGCAGCCGAGCTCGGCGCAGATGTCAATGTCTCGAAAACGGCCGGCCTCCTCCACGATATCGGTAAGGCGGTCGATCACGAGGTCGACGGCCCCCACGCCCTGATCGGCGCAGACATCGCTCGACGACTGGGCCGCTCGGCTCGGATCGTCCACGCGATCGCCGCGCACCACGGCGAAGAAGAGCCACAGACGGTCGAGGCGTTCATCGTCGCTACCGCCGACGGCATCAGCGGCGCTCGACCCGGCGCCCGGCGTGAGATGGTCGAAACCTACATCAAGCGTCTGGAAGCTCTCGAAGCAGTCGCGAACTCGTTCGACGGAGTCGAGAAGTGCTTCGCTATCCAGGCTGGACGCGAAGTGCGGATCATGGTTCAGCCGGAGAAGGTCGACGACCTGGCCGCCGCAAAGCTGGCCCGCGATATCGTCAAGAAGATCGAAGAAAATCTGGAATACCCGGGACAGATCAAGGTGACTGTTATCCGGGAGACACGAGCTGTCGACTACGCACGCTAGTTCCAATCCAGGACACTATCTCGGAAACGCCGCGGTCAATTGACCGCGGCGTTTCCTTTTCTCCACGCTCCCCGTGGTTGACGGTTCGAGCATCATGATGGTATGACTACCGTGACGCTGGGCCGTTGGCCGGTTGCGGTGGTTGGCGCACAACCACGCGCAAGCGCAACGGTATGGGGAAAGGCGTCGTTGGGGGATGGTGTAGCTCCACGTATCGCGGACGAATCCAATGCTGTCCGAGACGGCAGCGAGCGTCGCGAGGTCACGCTGGTCGATATAGCCAGCGGCTTCGGGCTCGCCTTGGCACATCCGTCACGCCAGACAGCTTCCGAAAGATTCAGTCTCCCGCCCAAGCCACATCAGCGACGGAGGTAGAGGACTGGAGTAAACGAACAAACACGCACAAGCGCTCATGCTGCAATGCACGCTTCAGAACAACGTTACTGGCACAGAACGGCATCGCCGTCCTGATGGAGGATTTTCATGGATCGGTTCTTCAGCAAGTTGGACCTGCGCGATATCAAGATCGACCCGGAAGCGAAGTTCCCGCCGGATGGCGACTCCCTCGCAGAAGCTGACTACAGCGATAATCACGCGAGTTGGGACGACGCCGAGAATGCCGGCGCGGCGACAACCCAGACGATCGTCAAGGTTGAGCAGCGCAACGGCGAAGTCCTGAAGGTATCCGCGCGTTCCCGGCCCAGCGCCGTCGCTGGCGCAATCGCGGGCGTCGTGCGCGAGTCCGGGCGAGCCGAGGTGCAAGCCATCGGCGCCGGGGCCACGAATCAGGCAGTCAAGGCGGTTGCGATCGCGCGTGACTACCTCCAGGAAACCGGCATCGAGGCGATCTGCCTCCCCGCCTTCATCGACGTCACGATCGACAATGAGGACCGCACGGCCATCCGACTGATCGTTGAGCCGCGATAGGGCGCGTTCCGGTGACAAGCCCGCGTCCTCGCCGGGCGGATTTTCACACTCATTCGACGGCATCCGACGGAACTCTCGCCCCCGCCGATCTGGTTTACCAGGCCTCCCGGCGGGGGCTCACTATTCTGGCGTTGACCGATCACGACACGACGCTCGGGCTGGCTCCGGCGATGGCGGCCGCTGCCGACCTGGGCATCAGGCTGATCCCGGGGATCGAGCTATCGACCGATGTCGAGCACGGTGAGATCCATATCCTCGGGTACAGTATCGACCCGGCCGACGCCACGCTCCAGACGACACTGGCGACGTTACGACAGGCGCGTGAATCTCGCATCGACCGGATGGTGGCGCAGCTGCGGTCTATCGGCATCACCCTGAACCGGGATGCGATCCAGCCAAACACGCCCGGCGGATCGATTGGCCGCCCACATGTCGCGCGCGCAATGGTTGACGCTGGCTATGTCGAGTCGGTCCCGGAAGCATTCGCGCGCTTCATCGGCAATGGCAGACCAGGCTATGTTCCCTCGCAACGGCTGACACCAGCCGAAGCAGTCCGCCTCATCGTCGCTGCGGGCGGGCTGGCCTTCTACGCCCACCCGCTGACGTCGCCCCTCTTCCCAGGCAATCTGGACGATCTCATCGCCGCGGGGCTGGCCGGCCTCGAGGCATATTATGGTGAGTACACTCCATCCCAATGCAAGCGGCTCGCCGCGATCGGGCGGGCGCACGGGCTGCTCCTCAGCGGCGGGAGTGACTACCACGGCGACCAGCTCAAGCACGGGCGCGACCTCGGCGAGGTAGACATCCCCGATCGTGTGACGCAGGCGTTGCTCGCGGCACTCGCCGCTCGCACGCGGCACGGGCTGAGTTGAGGCGTTCTTCGACTCTGCTAGACTGCCGCGCATACTCGTTAGCTCGGTCATCTCCGACCGGCGACCTGCCCGCCACGACGACAATCGCCTCCAGAATGGATCAGCTTCGCTGTGCATGAGGGAATCGACAACGAATCGACGCTGCCTGCCGGGCCAGTTGCCGCGATTGTCGTTGCGGCCGGCTCGGGCACACGCTTCGGCGACAGTGAGAAGGTCTTTCTCGATCTGGCGGGCCGGCCACTTCTGCTCTGGTCAGTGGAGCGCCTGGCTCGACACCGGACAATTGAACAGGTGGTCGTGGTTCTCGGCGTACACACCCACGACCGCGGCAGAATGCTGCTCGATAGCGCGGGGCTGACAGGTGTTGTGACCTGCGCCGGCGGCACGACCCGGGCGGACTCCGCGCGATCCGGCTTGGCGCGCCTGCCTGACGCCGGCATCATCCTTGTCCACGATGCTGCCCGTCCCTTACTGGACGCTGCACTCATCGACCGGGTCATCGCCGCCGCTCGTCAGACCGGCGCTGCGATCCCGGTCATCCCGGTCAGCGACACCCTGCACCGGAGAGCGGACAGGGGTGTCTCTGGCGGGGTTGTCGATCGAGACTCGCTGGCTGCCGCGCAGACACCCCAGGCTGCGCGGCGCGACTGGCTCGCGAACGCGCTCAGTCACACCGGCCAGTCAACCGACGAAGGGGGCATGTTGCAGCAGGCTGGATATCCTGTCGCGCTGGTGGCCGGGGAGACACGCAACCTGAAAATCACCTGGCCAATCGACCTCATCATCGCGCGAGCGATCATGGCTGCCGGAGAGGAGGCTGAATGATTCGCGTCGGTATCGGCTACGATATTCATCGCTATGCCGCCGGCCGGCGCATGGTGCTCTGCGGAGTGGAGTTCCCCGACGAGGAGGGGCTCGAAGGTCATTCCGACGCCGACGCAGCGCTCCACGCCGTGACCGACGCGATTCTCGGCGCGGCCGGCATGGGCGACATCGGGGACCACTTCCCGCCGGGTGTTGAGGCGTGGCGCGACGCCGATAGCGGCCGGCTGCTGGAACTGGCGATCGACATCGTTCGATCGCGCTTCACGTTGGTGAACATCGACCTGACGATCATCGGCGAGCGCCCCAAGGTGGCGCCCCGCCGGGCCGACATGCGCATACGACTAGCAACGCTCACGGGATTGCCGGCCGAGCGTGTCAACATCAAGGCAACGACGAACGAACAACTGGGGGCGATTGGCCGCGGCGAAGGGCTCGCCGCGCTGGCCGTCGCGCTGCTGGAGGAGCAGACAGGGACATGAGAGCGGTCGTCCAGCGAGTGCGACGGGCGTCGGTCGATGTCGGCGACGAGCGAGTTGCGGAAATCGGCCACGGGCTGTTGGTCCTGCTCGGCGTCCACACCGGGGATACTGCGGCGGAAGGACGACAACTGGCCGCGAAGATCGCCAACCTGCGGATCTTTGCCGATGAGGCCGGCAAGATGAATCTTTCAGCGCTCGATCTGGGGCTGGAGATCCTCGTTGTCTCTCAGTTCACCCTCTATGGCGATGTTCGCAAAGGGCGTCGTCCGTCGTTTGTCACCGCTGCGCCGCCCGATATTGCCTCGCCGTTGGTCGATCTCGTCGCCGCCGAGTGTCGGGCATTCGGGCTGGCGGTTTCCACCGGTGTTTTCGGAGCTGAGATGCAGATCGGGCTCGTCAACGACGGGCCAGTGACGATCTGGATCGACACCACCAACCTCCCTCGCTAACAGGAAGACCGGGGGCAACAACCGATGACGCGCGACGATGAACAACCCGATGCCGGGGCCGACGATCTTCCTGAGTGGCTTCGTGAGAAGCCAGGCGCCGCTGGCGACATCAACCTGCCGGACTGGCTCGATATGCCGGAGGATGAGGACGAGCTCGACCTCGCCCGCGACCGTCAGCCGCCCGATATCGCCGTCCCGCGAGTCTCGCCGGCCTGGGTCGTACGCGAACCCGCATCTGAGGATTCGCCGTTGCCGCCGAGCGGGCCGGCCAATGTCATGCTCCGATCCCGGCGACTGCTGCCGGGAATCGCGCTCGCGGCTGTGTTGATCATCGTGATGCTATTCGTCGGCTGGCAGCTTCTCGCGTGACAGTCGGCGATCTTTCGGCGCGAGGATTAGCGCTGGTCATCGATATCGCCGACGACGCGCTCCGCGGTGTTCTCCTGGCGCGCGTCGAGGGGCAGGCTCGATTCATCACGTCTGCACGATGCGAGCGACACCCATCACTCTCCGCGACGGTTGAGCTTCTGTCGGAGCAGCTGGCCATCCAGACAGGTCTCGCCGTCGCGGATATCCAGAGGGATCCACTCTTCGTCTCTACGAACCCCGACGATCTGACCAATCGGTCGCTAGCCGTCTCCGATCGCCTGTCGATCATCGCGCAGTCCTGCGCGGCAGCCGCTCTGATACGTGACGAGCCAGTCGGGTATCTCGAATCGCGGCTCGCAGATGGACAGGTCGTCGTCGTTCGCGCGACCCCATCGGGCCGGCCAGAAATCCATACGAAACCGGCTTCAGCGCCAAGGCCCGGCGATCCGTCCGCTGCGCTCGCGGCTCAGATCGAAGAGATCCGCCTCGTGTGGAGGGCAACCGGTGGGGGCGTCGGCCTGCTCATCGCCGGTGAGCCATTCTTGACCATGGAACCCAGCCTCGTGTTGCTGACGCTGGCTGACAGCGTTGTTCCAGCCAGCGAGCAGATGGATATCGTCATCGACGCTGACGGACTGGCGCCTGTCGCCGGATTGCTCGCAGACGAGGCGCTTGTTTCCGTCGTCCAGCACGATCTGCTGCTCCCATACGGGCGCGTGCTGACAGTGCGTGGCGCTGGGGAGTCCGGGACGCTCGCTATCAGGGGGGCAGTCACCTACGCCGCGACGGTGCGGGCCAGGTTCAGCCTGTCGTGGGGTGGCGTTCGACGAATCGCGCCGAAGTCGCGGCAGGGCGGAACCATCACGATTGCCGGACAACCTGGCGCGACGATCAACGGTCAGCGAATCTATGAGGTCGACACGACGGCGCTTGGCAAGGCCGGCCTGCTTGTGGATGCCCGTGACCCGGAGCGTATACCGGCGGCGAATCCAGACCTGCATGTGTCCTGGCTCGCGGAAGTCGCAGAACTCTGAACAGCATTGTCTGGTGGCCAGACACGAGCGGCCCGTTCTCCGGTTGGAGAACGGGCCGCTTTCGTCAGCGATTAATGGTAGCGGGGATCAGCCGACCTCGCGGAATTCGCCCTCGACGGTCGTCTCGTCCTCGTTCTTGGCCTGCGGTTCCTCGGAGGCGCCATCCGGGCCGGCCTCGTGGCCAGCGGCCTCCGCCTGCTCGTACATCGACGCGCCAGCCTTCGAGAGTGTCTCGTTCATTTCATCGTAGGCTGACCGCAGCCGATCGATGTTCTCGGGGTCGTTGGCCAGGATATCGCGGACTGTGGCGACCTTCTGCTCGAGGTCGAGCTTGACGTCGCTGGAAACTTTGTCGCCGTAGTCCGAGAGTGTCCGCTCGGCCTGGTAGACCATCGCCTCGGCCTGGTTGCGGAACTCGATCGCCTCGCGCCGGGTTCGATCCTCCGTCGCGTGCGACTCGGCCTCCTTGACCATCCGGTCGATCTCGTCCTTGTTCAGGCCGCTCGACGCGGTGATCGTCACCTTCTGCTCCCGACCAGTTGCCTGATCCTTGGCCGAGACGTTCAGGATCCCGTTGGCGTCGATATCGAAGGTCACCTCGATCTTGGGGATTCCCCGCGGCGCGGGAGGAATGCCGTCCAGGATGAAGCGAGCCAGCGTCTTGTTGTCGGCCGCCATCGGCCGTTCCCCCTGGGTGACGTGGATCTCGACCTGGCCCTGGCTGTCCGAGGCGGTCGTGAAGATCTGGCCCTTGCGAGTCGGAATCGTCGTGTTGCGCTCGATCAGCGCGGTGGACACCCCGCCGAGCGTCTCGATCGACAGTGTCAGCGGAGTGACATCCAGCAGCAGGATGTCTTTCACCTCACCGCCGAGGACGCCAGCCTGAATTGCCGCGCCAACCGCGACAACCTCATCCGGGTTGATGCCCTTGTGCGGCTCCTTGCCAAAGAAGTCCGTTACCGCCTTCTGAATAGCCGGCATGCGGATCTGGCCACCGACGAGCAGGATCTCGTCGACATCGCTCTTGCTCAGCCCAGCGTCCTTGAGGGCGGCATCCATCGGCCCGACAGTGCGCTTGATCAGATCGTCGACCAGCTGCTCCAGCCGCGAACGCGTCAGTGTGACGTTGAGGTGCTTCGGGCCACTGGCGTCGGCGGTGATGAACGGCAGGTTGATGTCGGTCTGCTGGGTCGAAGACAACTCGATCTTCGCCTTTTCTGCGGCCTCCTTGAGCCGTTGCAGCGCCATCCGGTCGCTGCGCAGATCGATGCCTTCCTGCTTCTTGAACTCGTCCGCGAGCCAGTCGATGACGCGCTGGTCGAAGTCGTCACCCCCAAGGTGGGTATCACCGTTGGTCGCGAGGACCTGGAAGACGCCCTCGGAGAGGTCGAGGATCGAGATGTCGTAAGTGCCGCCGCCGAGGTCGTAGACGGCGATCTTCTCGTCGCCTTTTCTATCGAGGCCATAGGCCAGCGCCGAGGCAGTCGGCTCGTTGATGATGCGCAGAACCTCGAGGCCGGCGATCTGGCCGGCGTCCTTGGTCGCCTGTCGCTGGCTGTCGTCGAAATAGGCCGGGACAGTGATGACCGCTTTGTCGACCTTCTCGCCGAGATAGGCCTCAGCGTCCGCCTTCAGCTTCTGCAGAACCATCGCGGAGATCTCGGCCGGCCGATACCAGCGGTCGCCCATCTTGATCTCAAGGCTGTTACTGCCGCCCTGGCGCACGTCATACGGGACGAGCTTCAGATCGCGCTGGACTTCCGGTTCGTCGAAGCGCCGACCGATGAAGCGCTTGACCGAGAAGATCGTGTTCTTCGGGTTGGTGACCGCCTGGCGCTTGGCAAATCGGCCGACCAGCCGTTCGCCGTTCAACGACATCGCAACAACGGACGGCGTCAGGCGCTCGCCCTCGGCGTTTGTGATGACTGTCGGCTCGCCGCCCTCGATCACCGCGACGACGGAGTTCGTCGTTCCCAGGTCAATCCCGATAGTTCGTGCCATATGACTTGTCCTCCTCAGAATGACTCCGGTGCGGCCCGCTGCCGTCCCGGCTCTGCTATGCCTCTGGGCTGTTGCCCGTGTTGTTCGGGTTCGCGCCGACCTTCACCATGGCCGGCCGAAGCACCGAGTCTCGAACCAGATAGCCGCGCTGAAATTCCTCGACGACGGTGTCCGCCTGTTCGGCGCCTTCATCGACCATGATTGCGTCGTGCCGGGCGGGGTCGAACGGGTGACCAATGCTCTCCATCGGCTCGACGCCCTCGCCGCCCAGCAGATTCCAGAGCTTGCGCTCGACGAGCTGGATGCCCTCGAACCAGGGATCTGCTGCAATCACCTCCGGCACCGACTTCAGCGCCCGCTCGAAGTCGTCGGCGATCGGTAGCAGCTTGCGGACGATATCCTCGGCCGCGCGCTGACGAGAGAGCTCGCGCTCCTGCTCGATCCGCCGTCGGTAATTCGCGAACTCAGCGCGCGAGCGCTGAAGGGTATCAAGCAGTTGCGCGGCGTCGATCCGGAGCTGGTCCAGCTCCGACAAGTCATCCGGCGCCGGGCCGGGCTCCCCGGACACTCCGGGTGAAGGTTGGACGTCCTCTACCACACTGTTCCTCCAAGTCCGATAGTTACGCATCTTGTGCCGTATAGAGATCGCGCATCAGGTCGCTCATCAGCTGTGCCATGTAGCGCACCGATGAAATCGACCGTTCATATGGCATCCGGCGTGGCCCGAGAATACCGAGCAGGCCGGTGACCTCCTGGTCGACGCCATAGGTAGCGACCACAACGCCGAATGGCCAGAGTTCTTCCGAGCGGTTTTCCTCGCCGATGAAGACCTGAATATCGTCGCCGTAGGTCACCTGCGGCAGCAGCTCCGAAAGCAGCGCGCCGCCACGCAGCAGATCGAACAACCCCTGGGCCGCGTCTGACCCGGAGAATTCAGGCTGTTGCAACGCGTGTTCCACGCCGTGGTAATGCAGCTCAGTAGCGCTGGCCTGGGTCGAAGCCAGGGTCGAGACCACATGCTCACAAACCACGCGGTCCAGCCCGGAGAGACCACCACTCCTGCTGCGTGCCTCCTCGGCAGTCAGGTTCATCAGCAGCAGGTTCAGACGATCGGCGCACGCGGAGAGGTTTTGCTGGCCGACTTCGTCGTTGAGATGTAGCACTCCCTGGCGGACGGTACTCTCCTGGGTGACAAGGATCAGCAGCACTGACCTGTCGTTGAGCGACAGCAGCTCGAAGTGACGCAGGCGCGACATGCTCGGCTTCGGCGAGGTGACCAGCGACACGTTCTGGGCAAAGCCGGAAAGGACGCTCGCCGCGAGCTGTAGCCAACTCTCCAGTTGCGTCTCGACCTGCCGGAACTGGTGGCGGATCATGATCTGGTCGTTCGGCGGCAGCGCCGACTCAACAGCATAGTTCTCGACGTAGAAGCGGTAGCCACGATCGGTCGGCACTCGGCCGGCCGAGGTGTGCAGCTGGTGGATATAGCCCATGCGCTCCAGCGAGACCATCTCGTTGCGGACTGTCGCCGACGAGATACGCAGCGGGTAGCGCTCGATCAGGGTATGCGACCCGACTGCGCGGCTGCCCTGGACGTATTCCTTGACGATCAATCGCAGAATCTCGCGTTGGCGGAGCGTCAGCTCGTGCTCGGACGACATGCTTCTCTCACAGACTTAGCACTCTCCGTGGGCGAGTGCTAACGACTGAAAAGGATAGCAGTTGATACGACCAGTGTCAAGGTTGCCGGTGGCCAGGCTGGGAGCGCGATCGTCACACTAGCGGGGGGCGCTGCCGGCTGAATCGGTGAGCTCGCGACGAACATCAAAGACACCGCGAATGCCCTCGACGCGCTGAAGGATATGGCTCAGCTGCTTCACGCCGGCCACATCGATCGTCATGAGCACCGTGACGGTTCGATCCTCATGGACTTTGGTGAGGACGCTCAGCAGATTGACGCGCTCATCGGCGACGAGGCTGGTGATATCGCGCAAGAGCGCGACACGATCCCAGGCTTCTATCCGGATTGCGACCGGGTAGGACCGCGCGGCCTGTTCGCCCCAGGAGACCGGGACCTTTCGGCCGTCCTCGTCCACGTTCCTCATGTTGCTGCAATCGGCGCGATGCACGGTGATGCCACGACCACGGGTGACATAGCCGACGATCTCATCGCCATAGACCGGTTTGCAGCAGTTTGCGAGCCGCGTATAAAGATCGCCAACCCCCATGACCTGCAGATTCAATGGTTGCTGCGTCGGGATGTGGCTGGGCGGCGGGGTGAGCACCTCGGGCTCGCGGGATTCAACCAGGCGGGTGGCTATCTGCTGCGGGGTGATGCCTCCGTAGCCGACCGCCGCGAGGAAGTCATCCAGTCGCTGGTAGGAGTGAAATTGCCGGGCGATGTCGTCGAGCTTCGCTTCGATGCCGAGCCGCCGCAGCTCTCGCTCGAGAATGTCACGGCCCTGGACGATGTTCTCGTCGCGCTCCTGGCGCCGGAACCACTGGCGGATCTTCTCTCGCGCGCCGGCCGTCTTCACGTAACCGTTGGAGGGCATCAGCCAGTCCCGGCTCGGGCCGACTTTTGTCTTGCTTGTCATGACCCGGATGACCTGGCCATTTTGCAGCTTGTAATCGAGCGGCACGAGCTGCTCGTTGACCTTTGAGCCAACGCACTGATGGCCAACCTCGGTGTGAATGCGATAGGCAAAGTCGATCGGCGTGGCGCCGGCCGGCAATTCGACAATATCGCCGCGAGGTGTGAATACGTAGATCATCTCGCGGAAGACATCGGACTTCAGCGACTCGACGAACTCCTGCGCGTCGACGACCTCGTCGCGCCAGTCCATCAGTTGACGCAACCAGCTGATCTTCGCCTCGAGATTGGCGTCGACCTTACGGCCCTCTTTGTAGCGCCAGTGCGCGGCGATTCCGTACTCGGCGATGCGGTGCATCTCGGCCGTGCGGATCTGAATCTCGATCGAATGTCCCTCGGGGCCGAGAACCGCTGTGTGGATCGACTGGTACATGCTCTCTTTCGGAGTAGCGATGTAATCGTCAAACTCACCCGGGATCGGCCGCCACAACAAATGAATCACGCCAAGCGCGCCGTAGCAGTCCTGCTTCTCGGAGACAATGATGCGAAGGGCCAGCACGTCGTAGATCTCATCGAAGCGCGCGTCCTTGCGCTTCATCTTCCGATAGATCGAATAGACATGCTTCTCGCGACCAGTGATCTCGGCCCCGATGCCGGACGCGTCCAGCGCCTTGGTCAATTCGGTTCGCACCCGCTCGATATATGCCTCGCCGTCCGTCCCACGTCGCTCGAGGGCGCGGACAACACCGAAGTACGCCTGCGGGTCGAGATAGCGAAACGAGAGATCTTCCAGCTCCGATTTGATCTGCCAGATACCGAGTCGGTTGGCCAGCGGGGCGTAGATCTCCATCGTCTGCTGGGCGATTCGCTGCTGTGAGGCAGGCTTGAGATGATCGAGCGTGCGCATGTTATGCAGGCGGTCGGCCAGCTTGATCAGCACGACACGGACATCGTCGGCCATCGCCAGGAACATCTTGCGAAGGCTCTCTGCCTGGCGCGCGGACTCACGAGTGGCTCGGTCATCATCGCTCTCGCCGGACCATGGTATCTGGCTTAGCTTGGTGACTCCTTCGACCAGCGCTGCGACCCGCGGCCCGAATTCCCGCTCGATATCGCCGATCTGATAGTCGGTGTCCTCAACGACATCGTGCATGAGCGCCGCCGCCAGTGTCTCCGGGTCGAGCTGCATCTCGGCGAGGATCATCGCGACGGCCAGCGGATGGACGATGTACGGCTCGCCAGACTTGCGAGCAACTCCGTTGTGGGCCGACTCGGCGAAATGGTAGGCGCGCTCAACGAGCGAGGTGTCCATCCCGGTGTTGTCTCGCCGGATGATCTCCAGCAACGAGTCAAGGTTGGGCTGAACGTCCTGCTGCAGGTCCTGTGAAGCTGGAATAGCCATAGTCACCGCCGTCGATTCGAGTCGTCCCGGCGCCGTTCGGCAAAGTCCCGACTGGTCGTCTGGATACAGTCGTTGCGCGATCTAATTGTGCCAGATTCCGCAAGCTGATCGCGGCGTCTCGCGACCGTGTCTGATGGAGTGTTCCCACGCCAAACAGACGACCGCAAGCCAGAACATCGCCTCGCCGGCCAGGAGGGTGCGTTGCCGTTTCTGGCACGCAGCGCTATCCTGAACCGAAGGGCTCGCGTCCGCGCGAGTCACCGTCTCTGGGTTTACATGTGCGTCCCCCGAAGCCCATGGCATCGCGACCATTCAAACAGGTCAACGAGGTGTCGTGCGTAGCGGGAAGGAGAAGGATATGGCGAAGCAGATGCGGTACACGCGCCTGACGCAACCCCTCGTCCGCGAGGCAGGAGCGTTACGGCCCGCCAGTTGGGATGAGGCGCTCGACCGTGCCGCAGCCGGATTCCGTGCAGCCATCGAGCAGCGCGGTCCGGATGCGTTCGGGATGTTCTCCTGCTCGAAAGCGACCAACGAGGTCAACTATCTCGCGCAGAAGTTCGCTCGCCAGGCGATCGGCACCAACAACGTCGACTCCTGTAACCGCACTTGACACGCGCCAAGTGTCGTCGGTCTGACGGCAGTATTTGGCGCCGGTGGCGGGACCAGCTCGTATCAGGAGGTTGAGAACACCGACCTCGTTATCCTCTGGGGATCGAACGCGCGGGAGACGCACCCGATCTACTTCCACCACCTGCTGAAGGGCGTCCGCAATGGCGCACGACTGTACGTCGTCGACCCACGCAGGACGACCTCCGCGCAATGGGCCGATACCTGGCTTGGTCTGGATGTCGGCTCGGATGTCGCTCTCGCGAATGCAGTCGGACGCGAGATCATCGCCGCCGGTCTGCACAACCCGGCATTCATCCAGCGCGCGACGACCGGCTTCGAGGAGTATCGCGCCGGGGTAGAGCCATACACGTTGGACTATGCCGAGCGCATCACCGGGGTGCCGGCCGCTGCAATCCGCGACCTTGCCCACGCCTATGCGCGCGCTGACCGAGCCCAGCTCTGCTGGACGCTCGGCATCACCGAGCACCACAACGCTGTCGATAACGTCTTCGCGCTGGTCAACCTCGCGTTGCTGACCGGCCACGTGGGCCGCTATGGATCGGGGCTGGTGCCACTCCGCGGACAGAACAATGTCCAGGGTGGCGGCGATATGGGCGCGATTCCCAACAAGCTGCCGGGCGGTTACGACGTTGAGATTCTCGCCGAGCGCGAGCCGTTCGAGCGCACATACGGCCATCCGATCCCGGCGAAGCGCGGCTGGCACCTTTCGGAGATGTTCGACGCAATGGAACGTGGCGCGCTGACAACGCTCTACATCGTTGGCGAGAATCCCGCCCAGTCCGAGGCCGATCAGCACCGAACGATCCGGCTGCTCAAAGGGCTCGACCATGTCGTCGTCCAGGACATGTTTCTGACGAAAACCGCTGAGCTGGCGAGCGTCGTCCTGCCGGCCAGCGCGTCATGGTGCGAGTCGGAGGGGACTGTCACGAGCTCCGAACGACGCGTCCAGCGCGTCCGCAAAGCGCTCGAGCCGCCCGAGGGCGCCCGTGAGGATGGCGCCATCATCATGGATCTGGCCCGTCGACTCGGGTATGACTGGCACTATGGATCGTCGGAAGACGTCTGGAACGAGCTGCGTGAGCTATCGGAATGGCACCGCGGGATGAGCTACGCTCGTCTTGAGGAGCTTGACGGGCTGCAGTGGCCTTGCCCGACCGAGGATCATCCCGGGAGCAGATATCTTCACGAGCGCCTCTGGCACGACCCTGTCGAAGGGCCGCGCGCGGCGTTCCATGCAGTCGATCACACACCGCCTGTCGACGAGCTGACGGATGAGTATCCGGTCCGCCTGACAACTGGCCGGCGGCTCGATGGGTTCAATACCGGCGTCCAGACGGGCGGATATACGTCGCCACTTCGCAAGGGTGAGACGATCGATATTCATCCGGTCGATGCCGACCGGATCGGGATTGTCGAAAGCGAGAACGTCCTCGTGACATCACGCCGGGGGTCGATTGAAGTGCCGGCCCATCTCGATCCGACTCTGCGGCCGGGTCTGGCGTTCATGTCGTTCCATTTCTCGAATCAATCGGCAACCAACATTCTGACGATCGATGCCGTGGACCCGGCATCCGGCACCGCCGAATTTAAAGCGGCTGCGATCCGAATCGAGAAGCTCGGCCTCGAAGCCGCGTCGAAGACGGTCGAGGTCGCGGCAGCAGTGGGGGAGGATTAAGTGGACCTCCATCTGATACCGGGGGCAATCGCGGACGACGCCGAGCGCGGCATCATCGACGAGCTGCTCGGATCACCGGAGACACACTGGGGCGGGGCAGACGAGCGCTCGCCCTATGAGGGCCACGTCGGGCACGGCGGCCACGAGTTGCGCGATCAGCGCCACCTGCTGTTGCCGGCCTTACAGGCGCTCCAGCTCCGCGTCGGCTACATCAGCCCGGGCGGGTTGAACTACGCCTGCCAGCGGCTGGGCGTCGCGCCGGCCGAAGCCTGGGGTGTTGCCAGCTTCTACGCGCTGCTGGCGATTGAGCCGCGACCACC
>CALMXF010000259.1 GCA_937870985.1 uncultured Chloroflexota bacterium | reverse complement strand
CAACCGCGACGACTGCTGCCGCCGCCCCAACTGCGCCTGCTGAGGCAACCAAGGCCATCGAAGCGACCAAGGCGCCCGAGCCGACCAAGCCTGCGGCATCGCCAACCACCAGCACGACTGCCGCGCTGGATGCAAAGCAGATCATTCACACCATCGGGGCTCGCTCTGACCCGTCATCAAACGACTTCAATGCCGATCTGTATTGCGGTGGCACAGCCGAGATCTGGGCCGGCCTGCTGACGTATGACGTCGACTTCAACGTGATCCCCGACTGGGCCGAGAAATGGGAGCACAACGACGACGCGTCGCAGTGGACCTTCTACCTCCGCAAGGACAACAAGGGTTTCTCCAACGGCGATCCGGTGACTGCCGACACATTCATCGGCTCCTGGGCCCGCCTGCTCGATCCGGCGACGAAGGGCGCCTACGCGTCGATCCTCTTCGACATCAAGGGCGCCGAGGACATCAATCTGAATGGCGCAGCCGCCAGCACGCTCGGCTGCAAGGCAGTTGATGACTGGACGCTCCAGGTCGACATGGTCGGTCCGCGCGGCATGTTCCCGGTCATCGTTGGCTACGCCGCGACGATGCCCACCCACCTGCCGTCGGCAGCCAAGGGCGGCAACTTCACTGACCCCGGCGAGGTCGGGCACCCGATCATCGGCAATGGGCCGTTCGTCCTCACTGCGTGGAAGCACGACGAGGCCCTGACACTCGTGCGCAACCCCAACTACTGGAACACGGACATCAAGCTCACGGATGTCGACTGGCGGATTATCCCTGCCGAGCAGGGAATGCTGCCCTTCGAGGCAGGCGACGTCGACTGGGCTGTCGTCCCTGGCGCCGATCTGCCGCGCGTCCAGGCCGATTCGGTGATGAAGAGTCAGGTTCAGAAGTGGGTCGAGCCGCTGATCTGGAAGATCCTCCCCGGCACCAACGTCAAGCCGTTCGATGACATCGAGCTGCGACGGGCGCTCCAGCACGCGATCGACAAGGACCGGATCAACACGCTGACCAACGGTGGCGGCGACCCGGCCTACTGCCTCGTGCCGCCAGGCATCTTCGGCTTCTTCGGCGAAGATTTCAAGGAGTTCTCGGACTTCGATGTCAAGAAGGTCAAAGAACACCTTGACAAATCAACGTTCGCCGGACAGACACTGCCGAAGGTCACCATGATCCTTCGCAACGAGGCGCAGCTGAACTCGACCATCATGGTTGAGGACATCGCGGCTCAGGTGCTGGCCAACATGGGGATGCAGATCGAGCTGCAGATCATGGACTTCCAGCCATTCCGGGCTCTGCAGTTCCAGAACACCTACGAGCTGTGCTGGATCCGCTGGTATTACGACTATCCGGATCCGAACAACGGCTACTTCGATATGTTCTACTCGAACAAGGAGTCCGGCAAGCGCCAGGCGTGGTCGAATACGGAGTTCGATGACTGGACGATCAAGGGCAAGGAACTGGCCAAGCCCGAGGATCGACTCAACGCCTACAAGAACTGCGAGCGGATCATGAACGAGGATGTAGCCTACATCCCGATCGTGTACCGCAACGCGTACGACGTCTACAAGGACTGGGTCAAGGACGTCCCAGTCAACAAGCAGGGCTACTGGATTCCGAATGGCAATATCTTCGTCAACATGTACCAGTACGTGTACGTGTCGGGACGCAAGTAAGAGCCAACCAGCAGCCAGATCCGAGATCGATGGGAGAGGGGAGCCTTATGGCTCCCCTCGACCGTTTCTGGCGTAACCGTTATCGCGTATCCGGCGATTGGACGGCTTGGATGATGCCGATTTGGCCGTTTCTCGTCTCGGATTGTCTGCTATGCTACCAGCGCAACGGCCGATTGGACGGCGGACGTATCCGCCGGACGGGAATCGAGAAGGGATCCTGCTTGTGGCGACTGGGAAACCGACCTATCTGTGGTGGAAGGGCCAGAGGATGGCCTGGGACGATGCAAATGTCCATGTGACCGCGCTCGGCTGGTCAACTGTCGGGGCCATCTTCGAGGGCATCCGCGCCTACTGGAACGCCGACCACGACGAGCTCTACATCTTCCGTCTCGACGAGCACATGGACCGCTTCCGGAATTCCATGAAGCTCGTCCGCCTCGACGAGACCCACGATATGGAGACTCTCAAAGAGGCGATCGTCGATCTGTTGCGCGCAAACGAAACGCGCGAAGACACCTACATCCGCCCGCTCGCCTATCGCGGCGGCGATGGACGCGGCGGCTTCAGCGGGGTCGGTGGGACGACGGAAATTCTGATCAACACCAACCCGAGCCCGTCGCATCTGTTCTCCGGTCAGGGCAAGACCGCCTGCATCTCCTCGTGGCGGCGCATCTCGGAGAACGTGATGCCCCCGCGAATCAAGAACATCTCCAACTACCGCAACGGGCAGCTAGCCAACATGGAAGCCGCCCAGAATGGTTACGACACCGCATTGATCCTGAACGAGAACGGCAAGGTAGCTGAGGGCGGCGGCGCGTGTGTCGCGTTCATCCGGGACGGCAAGTTCGTCACGCCGGGCGTCACCCAGAGCATCCTGGAGAGCATCACGCGCGACGCACTGATGCAGCTCGCCAAGGATGAGCTCGGACTGACGGTCGAGGAGCGCGAAGTCGACCGCACCGAGCTGTACATCGCCGATGAAGTCTTCATGATGGGCACTGCCGCCGAGATCACGCCGATCGTATCGGTGGACCATTATCAAGTCGGCACCGGCGAGATCGGCCCAATTACCCGCAAGCTCGAAGGGCTTCTCGACGACTGCTTCCGCGGCAAGACCGGCATCCGGCCCGAGTGGCGGACCACGGTCGGCGTCGGCGCAGCAGTCGCGGCCGACTAAATCACGGTAGCGCGACAACGAACGACGAGCGGGGCGGCAATTGCCGCCCCGCCGTTGTGTCTGGTTCGTGTTATGTAGCGTCCTCTACAGCAGACCCTCGGCATGCATCCGGGCGATCGTGCGCCCAAACCCTGCCACGGTTGCATCGATATCGTCGGCAGAGTGAGCGGCGCTGAGCCAGCCCCCGCCAAACGTCATATCGGTGCCTTCGAGCATCATCCCCGAGACGAAGCTACTCTTGTGCTTGCCAACCAGGCCGCTCTTGAGATCCATCAGCGACCTCCCGGCCGGCCGGCGAATGTCACCCGCATGCATGTTGTCGCAAGTCTTGCCGAGCACGAGGTGGAAGACCGATGATTCGCCGTAGCAGAACCCCGGCAGACCCTGCTCAACGAGTGTTGTGTTGAACCCGATCCGGAGCCGCGCGGCCATCTCGTCGGATGTCCGTTGCACCTGCGGATCTTTCACGAGCTCCAGGCATGCCGCTCCAGCGACCGCCGAGAGCGGGTTGGCATTGTACGTGCCTGGGTGTGGGATCTTCTTGTGCTTCGGGTCGTCGCGAAACTCGAACACGCTCATGATGTCGCGCCGGCCACCGAAGCAACCGCCCGGCAGCCCGCCAGCGACAATCTTCGCCAGTGTCGTCATGTCCGGCTTGACACCGAACCGCTCCTGCGCGCCTCCCGGCGCCCAGCGGAAGCCGGTGATGACCTCGTCGAAGATGAGGATCGTATCGTACTTCTCAGTCAGCGCGCGGAGGTCCTTCAGGAAACCCTCGGCCGGCGGCAGCGTCGCCCAGGATGCTCCACTTGGCTCGAGGATCACGCAGGCAACATCGCCCTGCTGCAGGTACGCTTCGACCTGGTCGAGATCGTCGATCGAGGCGACCAACGTCAGCGCAACCACCTCGGGCGGGATGCCGGGCAGATCAGTCTGGTCGAACGGCGGGCGTTCTCCGCGCTGGACGTAGTCGTGCCAGCCATGGAAGTGCCCCTCGAACTTGAGCACCTTGTTCTTGCCGGAGAACGCGCGCGCGGCGCGGATCGCCAGCATCGTCGCCTCAGTGCCAGACGAGGTGAACTTGAGACGCTCCAGCGACGGAATGAGCTGCTGGATCTTGTCGGCCCAGATCAGCTCCTGATCGTGGCTGGCGCCGAGGTGCGTGCCACGGTCGAGCTGGGCCTTGACGGCCGCAACGACGTCCGGATGGTTATGACCGAGGATCAGCGAGCCGTGACCGACGGCGTAGTCGGTCAGCTCGTGGCCGTCGACATCCCACTTCTTGGCGCCCTGGGCGCGTTCGATGTAGATCGGGAACGGCTTGACGTACCGCGCATCGTGCGTCACGCCGGCCGGCATCAACTCGAGTGAATGCATCGCGCGCTGGCGCGAGCCGCTGAACTCGTCAATGAACTCTTGCTCGATCGTCTTCGTCTTCTGTGCCATCTCGCTGGCCTCCTCCTTCGTCCGGACGGCCCTGCCGGGTATCAGGGTGCCATTATCGCGAAGGCTCGGCTGCCTGTCCATCCAGACATGCCGGATTATCGGCGCAACCCTCGGTTCCACGCAGCGCCGCGATATCGGATACGATCAACAGAAGCTCTAGACTGGACGAACGAGGGAAGGAAACGACGCAATGGGACTCTCCGCGCACCCGCGATTTCGGCTGGCGGCGCTGCCAACGCCACTACAGTACGCCGAGCGGCTGACTGCCGAGCTCGGCGGGCCGAAGATCTATCTCAAGCGCGACGACCTGACCGGGCTGGCGATGGGCGGCAACAAGACGCGCAAGCTGGAGTACCTGGTCGCCGACGCGCTGGCAAACGGCGCAACGCATCTGATCACCGTCGGCGCAGCGCAGTCGAACCATGCCCGTCAGACTGCGGCAGCGGCGCGGCTGGCCGGCCTCGGTTGTCATCTCGTGCTGAACGCGAGCGATCCCGAGCCAGACGTCCAGGGCAACCTGCTGCTCGACAAGCTCCTCGGCGCTACGGTCCACATCGTCACCAGTGGCGCAGAACGACAGGCGAAGGTCGATGAGGTCGCGGCCGATCTGAGCGACGAGGGGGGCGTTCCGTACGCAATCCCGGTCGGCGGGTCGAACGGGATCGGCGCGCTCGGCTACGTGGCAGGCATGCTCGAGCTCGCCGAACAACTGTGGCGCGCCGATGTGGCGCCGAAGGCGATGTACTTCGCAGCTGGCAGCGGCGGCACCCAGGGCGGCATCGTCCTCGG
>CALMXF010000258.1 GCA_937870985.1 uncultured Chloroflexota bacterium | reverse complement strand
GATCAACTCACTCGCCAGCAAGCCGTTGGTGACATACCAGGGGGATGAACGATCACCGTCGCGGTTGTTGATCTCCATCCGCGACTTGTCGAAGTACTGGACGATCCGCGTGCCGCCGGGGGAATTCACATAGGGTTCACTCAGCAGTCCGGTTGTCGCTGCCGGCCCCCACATCCAGGTGCGCTGTGTCTGTTGCGCCACGATCGGCATATCTGTCCGCGCCCACGTGCGTTCGAAGGCAGTGTGCTCGGTCGGCGCTGCCGAGGCGGCCGGCGCAAGCGCCAGCCCGATGGTCGCGACCAGTAGACAGGCGATGGCGCGTCGTAACGACATCTCCCCCGGCTCCCTTCGTTGCGTTCGTGGCGGGGATCGTCGCAGGGCGTGGTCGAGTCGTCAATCGGGTGGCCGGAACGGACGTAGTCGAGGCAACAAATTGCCCGACCGGCGCGAGAGACGTATTCGCGATAGCCGAATGCGCGTATCATTGCGCATCTACCCCGGCGTTGGCGGGGGATGCGAGCAGACAGCTTACCCCGGCAGCGAGGTTGACGTGCAGCAAGTCCACCGATTTTCGGATCTTTCCGCGCCGGCAGCTCGGCGCGGATTCGTGCTCCTGGGCCTGATGACGCTCTTCTTCGGCCTGTCAATGGCCATCCAGGAGAATATCGTCACCAACTACTTCGACGAGGTTCTTGGCCTGCAGGGGCCGCAGTTCGGCTACATCACCGCGATCCGCGAGGTGCCGGGCTTTCTGCTGATCTTCGTGGCCGCGATCTTCTACCGGATGTCGATCCCGCGGCTGACATCGATGATGCTGGTCGTGCTGGCCGTCGGCTACTTTCTGTTTGGTCTGTCCAACTCGTTCTGGACGGTCGCGCCGTGGGTCATTCTGTCGTCGATGGGCTACCACACGGTGCTCCAGACGCAGTACGCGCTGGGGATGAGCCTGACCAACGAACGTCGCAGCGGCAGCATCCTCGGCAAGATGGGCGCGATCAACAGCGCCGGCGCGCTGATCGCGATGGTGCTGGTCTTCATCGTCTTCTACTTCGACCTGCTGTCATTCCGGCCGATGTTCATTATCGCCGGCGGTTTCGCGCTCCTCGCCGCCGTCGCGATCTACAACTTCCCTCACCTGCACGACGGCGAGGAACGCGCGTTTATCGGGAAGCGCGATCCGATCGTCTTTCGCAAGCCATACAAGTTCTATTACTATCTCAGCATCCTCGACGGCGCTCGCCAGCAGATCTTCTTCTCGTTCGGCCTCTGGGTGCTGGTCCACGCTCACGGCCTCGGTGTTCCCGAAATCTCGGCGCTGCTGATCGTCGTTCGCACTGGGGCGATGTTTGCCAGTCCCTGGATCGGCCGGACGATCGACTTCTACGGCGAGAAGCGGATGCTATCGGCAGTCAATATCGCCTACGTGCTGGCGCTCGGCGGGTACGCGGTAACGAACAATATCTATATCGCCTGCCTGTCATACGTCGCGTACTCGTTCATCACGCCGCTATCGTCGATCGGCGCAGCCACGTACCTGCGCAAGATCGCGGTGACAAACGAGATCGCGCCATCGCTGGCGATGGGGGTCACCTTCCAGCATATGGCGGCGATCATCGTGCCGATCTCAGCGGGCTTCATCCTGAACTTCGTTGGCTATCAGATCCCGTTCCTGATCGCCTCCGGCTTCGCGATCTTCACCTTCTTCATGACCCTGCGACTCGACCCGGCCAATCAGAAATCGCCGGCCCGGATCGCCGAAGACCAGCAGCGCGCGTTGGAGGAGGCGCAGGCCGACGCGGCGCTGAGTCGGGCACACTAGCCCGTCAGTCGAAGATAATCAGGCCACGGCCGGGTTCGCCACGATCGAGCGCGGCGTAGGCTTCGTTGATCTGCTCCAACGGGTAGCGGCGCGTCACCAGCCCTTCGAGGTCGATCTTGCCGGCCTTCGCCAGCGTCAGCAGGCGCGGCATGTCGATCGAGACGCGCGCTGATCCGTAGTAGCTGCCCTTGAGCGTCTTCTCCGTCCCGGCCAGCATGCGAGCATCGATCGCCGCCGTCACACCATCCGGCGCCATGCCGGCGATCACGGCCGTGCCGCCAGGTCGCAGGCAATCGAACGCCGTGGTGACGGTTGCGCCGGTTCCGAGCGCCTCGAAGGCATAGTCGACTCCGCCGCCGGTCATCTCGCGAATACGCTGGACAGGGTCGGCCTCGCTGGCGTCGACGTCATCGGTCGCGCCGAAGCGGCGCGCCATCTCCAGCTTCGGCTCGCTGATATCAACCGCGATGATCTGCGAGGCATTCGCCAGCCGCGCGCCCTGGATGATGTTGAGACCGACGCCGCCACAGCCGATGACGGCGACGGTGCTGCCGGGCTCGACGCCGGCCGTGTTGATCACCGCGCCGATGCCGGTCGTCACCGAACAGCCAACCAGCGCGGCCATCTCCATCGACACGTCGGCGGGGATCGGCACAGCGCCGCTCTCGTGGACGACGGTATATTCCGCCATCGACGCGGTGCGGGCGAAGTGGTAGATGGGTTGGCCGTCCTTGCTGAGGCGCGTGCCACCACCTGGCAGGACGCCGAGCGGGTACTTCCGGGTCGTCTCGCACAGGTGCGGCTTGCCAGAGACACAATAGCGGCAGACGCCGCAGTTTGGCGAAAAGTTCAGGATGACCCGGTCACCCGGCTTCACCCGCGTCACGCCTGGGCCGACTGCCTCGACGACGCCGGCCGCCTCGTGGCCGAGAACCATCGGCAGCGGCATCCGCCACTCGCCGTTGATCGCGTGCAGGTCGCTCCGACAGACGCCGCCCGCGGCGATCTTCACCATCACCTCGCCGGCCTGGGGGTCGTCGAGCTGAACCTCCTCGACGCGAATCGGCTGATTCGGCTCGTAGAGCACGCCGGCCCTGATCGTCCGCATCGGACTCTCCCTTCCTCCGGGCCTGCGCGATATCGCGGGCCACACGGGCGGCATCGACATCTCAATGCCGCCCATGATAGCGGAAGCGTCAGGCGGTGGCGCGACTGAAGGCAAGCGATTGCGTGCGCTGCGCCAGCGTGATGGCCAGCCAGAACATGATCAGCGCATTGACCGCATGAAGCGCAGCCATCGCGCCGATACTGGACAGTGCAAACGGATACTGCATGCCGTAGAGCATGAACTCGGCGAACGCCAGCCCGACGATCAGCCAGGGCAATCGGCCAACGACGGCGAACGCGACCATCAGCACGGTGAAGCCGCCGACCATCTGTCCGAACTGGACATGATCTGGCCAGCGCGTTGCGTCGTTGAAGACGCTGAGGCCGGCCAGGAAGACCTGGATAATGACGCCAACTGCGTACAGCCAGGCGCTAACAACGAAACCTATCCGTGACCAACGGGAGATCGGGTGCGCTGGGGAGATCACTCTGCGATTATCCTTTCTCCAGACTGTGCGGGCGGGGAGCACTGCCCGCGAACATCGGTCAGAACAGTACCGCGATTTGATGACGACCCGATGACGGACGAGCGCCACCGGGCGACGATAGGAATGGGTCAACATGTCAGCAACAGTGACGGTCCGTGGGACCGCAGTAATCAACGCTCAGCCCGATGAGGTGGAGCTCGATCTCTCGGTCTCCTACCTCGATCGCACCGCCGAGGCAGCGCTGGCGGAAGTGATTAAGCGTAGCGCGACGCTCGAAGAAATCCTCAGCGAGTTGAGCATCGACCGCGCGTGCTGGACGACGACCGGCGCCACCGTTCAAGAAGAGACCGAGTGGAACAGCAAGGAAAGCAAGCACATCCATCGTGGCTATCGCGCAACGAACTGCGTCCATTTGCTCCTCACCGACCCCGAACCGCTGGGCAAGCTGATCAGCGCAGCAGTGGCGCGGAGCATGGCAGCGATCGAAGGGCCTACCTGGAGCGTAGCGCTGGACAACCCGGCCCGCCTCGACGCCTGCCGTGCTGCGGCGGAAAATGCGGCGGCACGAGCCGAGGCCTACGTCACTGCGCTCGGCGCGCGACTTGGCGCGATCATCAGCATCTCCGAGCCAGGCACGACGATCGAGCCAATCCGTCGTGATGTCGTCGCCAGCCCGCCGATGACAATGGCCCGCATGGCGCCCGATATGGAGCTGGGCATCAACGCGGGGGAGATGGAAGTGCGCGCGACAGTGCAGGTCACCTACGCCATCGAGCAGGGATGATCGAGCGAGAGGACAGGGACAGGCCGTTGGAATCCAGCGAGCGTCTCTGGTGGCAGGCCGGGGTCATCTACCAGGTCTATCCGCGCAGCTTTCAGGATACTGATGGCGATGGGGTCGGCGACCTTCGCGGGGTGATCGAGCGGCTTGACTATCTCGACGATACGCTCGGCATCGACGCGATCTGGCTCTCACCGTTCTTCCCATCGCCGATGCGTGACTTCGGCTATGACATCGCCGACTACACCGACGTGGATCCGCTCTTCGGCGATCTGGCCACGTTCGACGAGCTGGTGGCCGAGGCGCATGCCCGCAACATGCGGATCATCATCGACTACGTTCCGAACCACTGTTCCGACCAGCACCCGTGGTTCGTCGAGGCGCGCTCGTCACGCGAGAGTGCGAAGCGCGACTGGTTCATCTGGGCCGACCCGAAGCCGGACGGATCGCCGCCAAACAACTGGATCGGCCCGTTCGGCGGCTCGACATGGGAGTGGGACGAGCCGACGGGGCAGTACTACCTGCACATCTTCCTGCCCGAGCAGCCGGATCTGAACTGGCGCAACCCGGATCTCCGCGCGGAGATGCTCGACGTGCTGCGATTCTGGCTCGCGCGCGGCGTCGATGGGGTGCGGATCGACGCCCTCCATAATGTGATGAAGGATCCCCACCTGCGCGACAACCCGGAGAATCACGCCGGCCACCTGGGAACCCACCGCACGCACGGCCTCGAGTTCGACCGTCAGCAACATCTGCATGAGTTCGACCATGACGACAACCACGAGGTCGCCCGCGCGATGCGGGCAGTGTTGGACGAGTTCGAAGCGGAACGCCCGCGCGTCGCGATCGGCGAGCTGCATATTTTCGACCTCGATCGCTGGGCGCGCTATTACGGCGAGGGACTGGACGAGCTACATCTGCCGTTCAACTTCGGCCTGCTGAACACGCCCTGGGAGGCGGGTCGTGTCCGCGCGCTGGTCGACGCCATCGAGGCAGCGGTCCCACCTGGCGGCTGGCCGAACTATGTCCTCGGCAACCACGACGAGCCACGCATCGCGACCCGCGTCGGCGTGGATGAGGCGCGCGTCGGGATGATGCTCCTGTTGACACTGCGCGGCACGCCGACGCTGTACTACGGTGACGAGCTGGGGGTGCGCGACGCCACGGTGTCGATCGAGCAGATGCGGGATCCGTGGGGCATCCGGATGGGCGAGGCGCAGTTCAGCCGAGACCCTGCACGCGCGTCGATGCCCTGGGACGATAGCCCCAACGGTGGCTTCTGCCCGGCCGGCGTTGAGCCGTGGTTGCCGCTCGCGCCCGATCTGGCGACGACGAATGTCGTGGCCCAGGCCGCCGACCCACACTCGATGCTCAATCTCACTCGCGCGCTGCTGCGGCTGCGCCGCGCCAGTCCGGCATTGTCGGTTGGCGACTATCGGGCGCTGGACGCGGTCCCGCCGGATGTGTTCGGTTTTTTGCGCGAGGCGGGCGAAGATCGCTATCTGGTGCTGCTGAGCTTCGCGAGACGCACAGTGACGATCGAGCTCCCTGAGGCCGGCCAGGCGGCGATCGCCGTCTCGACGGCGCTGGACCGCGAGGGGCCGGCCGACCTGGCGAACCTGACGCTGCGTGGCAACGAAGGGCTCGTCCTGCAACTGGCCTAGTCGCGCCGCGACAGTTGGCGTTACGCTCCGACCGGCGCGCCCCACCAGACACGGGCTATCGCGGATCTCCGCTCGCGTCCGTCGTGGGATACTCGTCGCAGAACGTATTCGGCGGATGAGCCAGAGCTTGCATCGCTGCGATCTTTCGCCGCCGACGCATCGTCATTCGTTCGTCATCTTCCACATGCATAATAGGTCGGTTTGCCGCGAATTTCGAGCGGGAATGAGCGGCCGTTCACATCAGTCAATGAGCATCATGCAGCGCATCGTTCGACCGAAGGAAGACATCCCGTGCCACGAATGCCCATGCCCGCGATGATGCGCGACCCCGCGTTGCGCATGATCCTCATCCTCGCCGCATTATCTGGGGGAGCGTTCGGGCTGACGATCCCGTTTCTGACGCTCGTCGCCCGCGAGCGCGGCGTCTCGCTTGGCGCGATCGGGGTCATGGCCTCCAGCTATCTCATCGCCCAGACTGTCTTGCAACTACCGTTTGGCTCGCTGTCGGACCGGATCGGGCGGACCACGCCGATCGCGGCCGGCTTCGCCGTCGAAGCAGTTGCCTCGCTGGGGTTCGTCTTCGCCAATTCGGCCACGACGTTCATCGCGCTACGCGTCCTGCAGGGGGTGAGCCTGGCGTTGATCATGCCGGCGCTGCGGGCGCTGGTCGCGGATGTGACGCCGGTCAACCGGCGAGGGCAGGCATATGCGTGGCTCTTCGCCAGCTTCAGCGGCGGGATGTTACTCGGGCCACCGCTCGGCGGGTTTCTCGCCGCTCCGCTTGGTCGCAGCCCGCTCTTCATCGTCGCTGCTGTGATCAACCTGGCGGTGGCCATTATCGCGCTCGGCTGGCTGCGGGGAATCGGCCGGCAACCGGGCCAGCATGATTCGGGCGTACGGGTGCCAACATCCGCGATCTTCACCAGCGCGCTGATCGGCGCGTTCATCATGGGCTTCGGCGCGCGCATTCTCGAGGGGATGTTCGCGGGCGTGTGGTCGATCTACCTGGACGATATCGGCGCGAGCGATGTTCAGATTGGCCTCTCGTTCGCGACCTGGTCGATCGCGTTCATGCTCTTCACCCCGATCGGCGGGCGACTTGCCGACCGTGGATTCCGGTGGCGGAAGCTCCTGATTGGCAACCTTGTTATGGCTGCGCTCATCATCAGCTACGGAGTGATCCAGGTAGTGCCGGTGATTCTGGCCATCGGGCTGATCGAGGGCGCCGTCGCAACGGTCACGGTGCCAGCACTGGATGCCTACCTCGCCTCAGTCGCCGACCCGCGCATCCAGGGAAGGATTCAGGGCACCTACGCAACGATCGGCACGGCCGGCGCTGCCGTCAGCGCCTTCCTCGGCACCGTCCTCTACAAGCACTCGCAACTGCTGCCCTTCCTCGTCGCCGGGGGTATACTTGCCATAATCACTCTCTCGGGGATCGGACTGGTGCGCAAGGCTGAGATTCAGATGGCTGCCGCGCCGTTAGTCATCGAGCCCATGGCCACGACACTACCCGACCCGGCACTCTGACCGCAACGTTCGGATAGCGGTGCATGTTCGGCGCGCCTACGATACGATCGGAGGTGATGATGAACACGACACGACCGATAGTCAAACCGATCGCGACCGACGATGAAGCTCGCTGGCAGGCGCTGGTGGATCAGAACCCACTGTTCGACGGCACATTCGTCGTCGCAGTGAAGACGACTCACATCTACTGCCGGCCGATCTGCCCGGCCCGCCGGCCATACCGGCAGAACGTCACGTTCTACGACACGCCAGACGACGCCGAGGCGGCCGGGTTTCGCGCCTGCCTGCGGTGCCACCCCCGCGATGAGCG